>DATNBG010000263.1:0-4242 GCA_035572075.1 Roseiarcus sp.
AGCGGCTTGTGAATATTGACCAGCGTCAGATAGCTCGGCGCGACCGTGGACGCCATCCCGACGCCGATGAACAGCATGGCCAGTATGCAGACCGCCATCAGCCAGTGCAGCGTCCGCTGGAGCGATGTGAAGCGCTGAACGCCGTGTTGGACGCGAGTCATTGCGCGGCTCCCGTGGCTTTTCGCGGGTAGTCTTTTTCCTCGGCCGTGCGCCGGTCGTAGGAGACCCGGTAGGCCGACGAGCGGGCGGCGGGGAACGGATCGTCCGATGTCCGCATGCCGTTCGGGAGCACGGTCGGATCGAAATTGATGTCGCGGCATGACCCGTCCCGCTCGGCTTCGATCGCCTGCACGACGAGCGAGCCGACGTCGATCTTGCGGCGATCCTCGGGCCACGCCTTGCTCGGGTCCGCCGTCTGATCGCCGGGATTGGCGAGGCTGACCTGCATCGTCCAGCGCAGCGGGCCGCTCTTGATGCGGTTCGCGATCTCGGTCTCGAGGAAGTTGGGCCCCCGCGTCGCAAGCTCCTCCGGTGGCACGGCGACCGGCGCGGCTGCCGGGACGAGCGACCAGCGCACGGCGTGGTCACGGCCCGAGCCGTCGGTGAAAATGAAGCTGTCGAGGCTGTTGAAGCGCTCCTCAGCGTAGCTCGCCGTCCAGGGCGCGGTCTTCGCCCAGCCGCCGAACGCAGCGAACTCGGGATGAGCTTGACCGAACTTCGCCATCGCGTCAGGCGCCTTGCTTGCGGAAGCGATCTGGAGATCGTGGAAAGCCTCCGGCGTGGAAACGGGGAAGAACGGCGCGTCAATCATCGCCATCCGCCATTCTTGTCCGTCGGGCGTGGAGATCATCAGGCCCAGGCCTCGCACGCGCACTTTCGCGTCATTGGCGTTCGGGTCCGCGGTGGCAAGGTTGAAGCGTCCAATCACGGGATACTCGCCCTTTGCGAAGACCGGAGCCCGCGAAAGCTCCGATCCAGCCCCGTTCGACTCGAATACGCCGATGAAGCAAACGCCCTTGGAGTGATTGCGTCGGTGGCCGAGGGGTGGGCCTGACGGCCCGGTGAAGCCGTCGACCAGCTTTTGCGGCGTCAAGCGCCCGGGCGAAAACAGTCCCGCCGTATAGGCTAAGGCCGCCGCGCTGAAGGCGACGACGGCGGCGATCAGCGCGAGCGAGCCAAGGGCGGCGGCGAGAGACGGTCGAGATGATTGGGGCAATGTCCGGTCTCCCGCTGGCGATTTGAACTCTAGCACAAAAGGGCCTGGCGGATCGTCTCTACCGTCACGCGGCTTGCAGCTCCTTTCCTCCCGCAGGCTCGGGTTGGCAGGCCGAGCAATGAATTGACTGACACGTCCTCATCGAGGTCCGGCCAATGGACGCCCCCGCCGCGGCCGATCAGGCGCCAGTTCGCGTGTTGCGCATCCGAGGCGTCGCGCAATCGAGGAGACCAGGCGAGCGGCGCCGAGATCTCCCGCCCGTCCGCCAGCAGGACGCGGACCGAATCGCCGACAAATTCGACGCTGGTCGCCTCCGTGCTAAGACGAGCGACCGAAGTGGACATTCCAGGCTTCCAGGAATTCTTGCCGGCGCTCGAGCTGCAGCGACTCAAGACGGCAAGTTGCGCAAGGGAGGTGATAAGCCCATGACATCATTGGCGCGCGTAATTTTGCGCGCGGGCTTGAAGAGCGGAGGATTGCGTGGGCCGGTCAACGAAATCCGCCTGGCCAATCAGACAGGGGATCAAGGCGCACGCGACTGCGTGAAGACCGCTCCTGGACCCAGCTTCGCGCCGCGCATCAATTCGCCGCCGCTCATTGCAGTCCTGCCCGGGCGTTGCGCCTGAAGAATCCGTATGGCGCCGGCGCCGCATGCGATCCTCATGTCTTCCGCGAGGAGCGTCCCGGGCGAGCCGGTCCCCGTCGTGACCTCGACGCGAAGAAACTTGATGTTTTCCTCCCGATTTCCAATCAGGACCCTGGACAAGGCGCCGGGCGCGGGCGACAGCCCATGGATCTGGTTGCGAACCGTCTCGGCGCTCTTCGTCCAGTCGATCTCGGCCTCGTCCTTCTTGATCTTGTGTGCATAGCAAACCCCTGCGGCCGATTGCTGCCGAAACTCCAAAAGACCCGCCTCCAACGACTGCAGCGCCCTCACGGACAGCTGAGCGGCGATGGCCGCAAGGCGATGTGTCAGGTCTCCGGCCGTCTCGTCAGGACGGATCGGAACGATTTCACGCATCGCGATCGGCCCTGTGTCGAGACCGGCGTCCATGCGCATGACATCAACGCCGGTCTGCGAGTCGCCGGCCATGATCGCCCGCTGGATTGGGGCGGCGCCGCGCCAGCGGGGCAGCAATGAAGCGTGCAGGTTCAGGCACCCGGCCTTGGGCGCTTCGAGGATAGCGGCCGGCAATATCAACCCGTACGCGGCGACAATCGCGACGTCCGCCGCCAAATTGTTAAAAACGTTCTGAGCTTCAATGTCTCGCAAGGAAGCGGGCGTGAAGATAGGAATCCCGAGTGAATCCGCGGCCGAATGAACCGGGCTTCTTCTTATCTCAAGCCCCCGACGGCCGCCCCGAGCCGGCGCGCGGGTATACGCCGCGACAACCGCACGCCCGCTCTTCGCCACTTCCAACAACGTCGGAACAGCAAATTCGGGCGTGCCCATGAAGACAACGCGCGTCATTCGTGAACGACATCCAAGTTTTTGGATCCGCCTAAGCAGGATCGCGGTCAAGGCGCGGATTTGCTGGAAACTCTGGGTTGGGATGACCTTGCCGGCGGTGTGATCGAAGCCTCGTATTCGTGATGGAGTTCTTTTCTGACGGCGGCGATCTGGCGCAGTTCGAACTCTGTGAAGCGCAGGCCGCGCCAGCGCTCGGCCGCTCGGATGAGGGCGCCAAACATGAGTTTGAGCACCGGCTTTTCGCCGAAGCCATTGGGGATGATCTTCAGCCGCCGGCGCTCCTCGACGAACAGTCGTTCGAGGAGATTCGTAGTCCGAATGAAGCGCCGATGGGTGACGGGCAATCTCAGGTGGGCGATGCACGCCTCGAAGTCATTTTCGAAGCAGGCGAGCGCGCTCGGCAGGATGTCGGCGTAGTCGGCGCGGATGCCCGCCGCCAGTTGGCGCGCGATCGCCCGCGAGGGCGCCTGATAGCAGGCGGCGGCGCGCGCCTTGAACTCCGGCCAGAGGTCGGTCGGGACCTTGGCCGCGAGGTTGCGCATCCGGTGGGCCAGGCAGCGCTGGCGCGCGGAGCGCGGAAAGCACTCCTCGATCGCCCGGATGATCCCCGGCGCCCCGTCGGATACGACCAGCAGCGGATCGCCGAGCCCTCGGGCGCGCAGATCCTGGAAGAACGCCCGCACCGTCTCGACGTCCTCCTTGGACCCCGCCATCAACCCAAGCAGGACCTTGCGTCCGTCCTCGCCGATTCCCCAGGCGGCCAGCACAGCCTCGCGCCGCTGACCCGGCCGAAGCCGCTCGGCGATGCCGTCGGCGAACAGGTAGACGATGCTGTGCTCCGAAAGATCGCGCTTGCAGAAGCCCTCGTATTCGGCCCACAGCCGCTCGGTGATCTCGCTCACCGCCGCCCGCGACAAGAGTCTTCGGCCCATCTCGTCGGTGAACGCGTCCTCGATGTCGCGGGTCGACAAACCGCGCGCGTAAAGTTCGACCGCCAGACGCTCGAGTTCCCGCGTCCGCCCCGAAAGCGCCGACCGCACGCTTGACACGAACGGCTCGGGCGTGTCGCGAACCTGCGGCGCCGAGTATTCCACCGCGCCCTCCGCCGTCTTCATCTTGCCGGTCCGGTAGCCATTACGGTAGCCGGCCTTCTCGCCTTCGCCGCGTGCGTAGCGCTCGCGGCCGAGTGTGTCCGAGACCTCACCTTCCAGCGCCTCCTCGACGATCAAGCGCAGCGCCAGGCGGACCAGATCACTCCGTCCCTCCGCCGTCCCCAGGTCTCCATTTATCAAGCCGCGAAGTTCCTCGCGCGTGCGCTCGGGCGCCGATAATCTCTGCATCGGGATGCTCCCTGCGGGCCGCCGGCGCCAACCGAAAGCCCGCTTCCTGTTGCGATTCAGGCAGGGTGCATCCCAACCCATTTTTCCAGCAAGCCTACGCCTTCACCGAGACGGGGGATGTTGATCCATTTGGTTGTTCGAAGAACTTGAGGGTTTCGAGCCAGGCGAGCGCAGCGGCCTTTGGTCGATAACCCTTTGTATTGGCGATATTTTCG
>DATNBG010000264.1:0-5766 GCA_035572075.1 Roseiarcus sp.
CCTATGGTTACGCCGCCGAAGCGAGCTTCTCCACCAACCGTTTCTCGCTCGTCGACCGCGGGTTCGTGTTCGCGATCGCCCATGTGCGCGGCGGCACGGACAAGGGCTGGCGCTGGTACGAGGACGGCAAGCTCGCTAAGAAGCCCAACACCTTCGGCGATTTCCTCGCCGCCGCGCGGTTCCTCATCGCCGAGGGATTCACCAGCGCAGGGCGGATCGTGGCCCAAGGTGGCAGCGCCGGCGGCTTGCTGATGGGCGCGGTCGCCAATCTCGCGCCCGAGCTATTCGCAGGCATCATCGCCGATGTGCCGTTCGTGGACGTGCTGGCGACCATGCTTGACGCCAGCCTGCCGCTCACCCCGCCCGAATGGCTCGAATGGGGCGACCCGATCCACGACAAGGCTGCGTTCGAGACGATCCGTTCCTATAGCCCGATCGACAACGTGCGGCCGCAACGTTATCCGGCGATTCTCGCGCTCGCTGGCCTCACCGACCCGCGGGTGACCTATTGGGAGCCCATGAAATGGGTCGCGCGCCTGCGTGCGACGATGACCGGGGGCGGGCCGATCCTGTTACGCACCGCAATGGACACAGGCCACGCCGGGGCGCCCGGACGCTACGACCGGCTCGAGGACGTCGCCCGCCAATACGCGTTCGCTATTCGCTGCGTCGATGGCGGGCTTGAGCGCGCGGCAAGGTGAGGCGGACCGGCGGCGCCCAGCTTTTGGTTGACAAAGGCCTTCCCGCCAGTATGTATGCAGGCGTGGGGAAGCGATCTCCCCATGAGGCGACAGCTGAAGAATCGCGCCCGTTTTTATTCGAGGGCGCATCATGTCGTCGTTCAACACGATTTCCCCGGAAAAGCTGGCGCGCCTGATCGGCGTGCCGCACGGCCCCGCGCTGATCGACGTGCGCGTCGACAGCGATTTCGCCGCCGACCCGCGCTTCATTCCCGGCGCAATCCGCCGGCCTCACGCCACTGTGGCGTCCTGGGCGCCGGAATTCGCCGGGCGCTCGGCAGTCGTCATCTGCGACAAAGGCCAGGAGCTGAGCGAGGGCGTCGCGGCCTGGCTGCGCAACGTGGGCGCCAAGTCGGCTGAGGTTCTTGCCGGCGGCCATGCGGGTTGGGCGCAAGCCGGCCTGCCGCTCGTGGCGGAAGCCAAACTGCCTTCTCGCGATTCGCAGGGGCGCACGGTGTGGGTGACGCGCTCGCGGCCGAAGATCGATCGCGTCGCCTGTCCCTGGCTCATCCGCCGCTTTGTCGACCCCGCAGCCGTCTTCCTGTTCGTCTCGCCCGCGGAAGTGCAGACGGTCGCAGAGCGCTTCAACGGCGCCCCCTTCGATATCGAAGGGGTTTTCTGGAGTCACCGGGGCGAGCTTTGCACCTTCGACACGATGCTCGACGAATTGGGGCTTCGAAGCGAACCGCTCGATCGCCTTGCGGCGATGGTCAGAGGCGCGGACACGGCGCGACTCGAACTTGCGCCAGAAGCCCCCGGGCTCCTCGCTATGTCGCTTGGACTCTCGCGGATGCACCTCGACGATCTCGAGCAGCTCGCGGCGGGCATGCCCCTTTATGACGCCCTCTATCGCTGGGCTCGCGACGCCAGCGACGAAACCCACAACTGGCCCACCAACAAGCCGGGGAAGCCGGCCTGAATGCGGCGGGGGACGTTCGCGCGAAAGGAGACAAAAATGAACTCCGTTCCTTCGAAGCTTTTGGCCATCGGTTTTGCATTCACGGCCGCTATGGCTGTCGCCAGCATATCCGCTCGCGCTGGCGACGAAGACAACCCTGCCGCGCTCGCAAAGGCGCTTTCGGAGGCTAGCGTCTCACTCGATCAAGGGCTCAGCGCCAGCGAGAGCGAAGGCACGCCAATCTCGGGAAAATTTGAGATTGACGACGGCGCCCTTCAGCTATCGGTGTACACAATGAAGGGGGATCAATTCGCCGAGGTCATCGTCGACCACAAATCGGGTTCGATCAAAAAGTCCGAGCCGATCACCGAAGGCGACGACCTGAAGGAGGCCAAGGAGCAGGGCGAGGTTATGGGAAAGGCCAAGCGATCGCTTGGCGCGGCGGTCGCGAGCGCCGTCAAGGCCAATAGCGGCTTTCGCGCGACAAGCGTGGAGCCGACCCTCGAGCGCGGCCGGCCTGCAGCCTCCATCACTTTGATGAAAGGCGAAGAAAGCAAGAAGGTCACCGAAAGTTTGGAGTGAGCCGACGCGCACCCAACGAGGTTTGTTGCGTTCCAAAGTCGAAGATTTTCGCCGCTCTAAGTGTTTGGGCCCCCGGGGGCGATCCACACGAAAGGAAACACATGAACCGCGCTCTTTCCCTCGCCTCGCTCTTTCTTGGCGTCGCCCTGTCCATGCCTGCGAAGGCGCAAACGGACTGGTCTGTCGTCGACACAATCCTCGCCCGCAAAGGAGCCGTCTCGGGCGACGTGCATCGCTACGGGCTGCCTCGCGGCGACCTTCACGTTTCGCTCGACGGCGTGGCCCTCAAACCAGGCTTCGCGCTCGGCGGCTGGATCGCCTTCGAGCCGATGGGGGACAAGGCGATGATGATGGGCGACCTCGTGCTCACCGAAAGCGAGATCAATCCGGTGATGACCAAGCTGCTTGCCGAGGGCGTGCAGGTGACCGCCCTGCACAACCATCTGCTGCGCGCCAATCCACCGACGTTTTACATGCATGTCGCAGGGACCGGCGACCCCGCTCAGCTCGCGCGGCTCGTTCGCGCCGGATTGGAGGAGAGCAAGACGCCGTTCGATATCAAGCCTCCGGCGGAGGCCGCCGGGGCGAGCGCGGGCGTCGATTTCGATACGGCGAAGGTCGACGCGGCGATCGGCCACAAGGGAAAGGTGAGTGGCGGCGTCTATCACTTCGGCATCCCGCGCGCTGACACCATCAAGATGGATGGAATGGCCATTCCGGGCGCGATGGGGACCGCGATCGGCGTCAATTTCCAGCCGACCGGCGGCGGCAAGGCGGCGATCACCGGAGACTTTGTCGCGCTATCGAGCGAACTCAATCCGCTCATCACGGCGCTGCGCGACAACGGAATCGAGGTGACGGCCATCCACAGCCACATGGTCGGCGAGGAGCCGCGGGCGTTCTTCGTTCACTTCTGGGCCAACGACGACGCCGTCAAGCTCGCGAATGGGCTTGGCGCGGCGCTCAAGACCGTCAACGTCGCGCAAAACTGAATACGCATGGCGGCGCGCCGGAAATGACCAGCGCCTCCGAGGGACCGCGCGATCGAATCGTGGAGGTCGTGCGCTACTTTCTCCGGCTTGGCCTCTTGGGCTTTGGCGGCCCGGTCGCGCTGGTCGGCCAGATGGGACGCGAACTGGCGGACGAGCGCGGCTGGCTGACGAAAGACGAGATGCGCGAGGCGATTGCGATCTGCCAGTCGCTGCCGGGACCGCTCGCGATCCAGGTCGGGATTTACATCTCCTACCTGCGCGCCGGTTTCTGGGGCGCGTGGGCAGGGGGTTGGACCTTCATCCTGCCGAACTTCCTGATCGTTGCGGGGCTTGGGGCGCTCTACGTTTATCTTGGCGACCTGAAGCCGGTGACGGCGATCTTCTACGGCGTGAGCCCCGCCGTTATCGCTCTCATTCTGCATTCCTGCTGGCGTCTCGCCAGGCTCGGGATGGAGGACCGGCTGCAATGGGCGATCGCAGCCGTCTGTTTCGTCGTGACCATCGTGTTGCGGGCGGAGGTCGCGCTCCTCTTCATCGGCGCCGGCCTGGTTGGAATCCTGTACTACGGGACCCCGCTCGATTCTGTGCGGCGCCCGACAACGCTTGCGCTTGCCGCTCCGTTCGCCGCGACCGCGCCCCTGGCGCCGGCCGCAACCGGCTTGACCCTCGCCAAGCTCCTGCTCTTTTTCCTGAAGGCGGGCTCGCTCACTTTCGGCAGCGGCCTCGTGATCGTGCCGTTCCTCGAGCAGGGCCTCGTGCGCGACTATGGATGGCTCGATCAGCGCCAGTTCCTGATCGCTGTCGCGATCGGCATGATCAGCCCCGGCCCGGTCGTCATCACGGCGACCTTTGTCGGCTATCTCGTCGCGGGGTTTTGGGGTTCGCTGGTGTCGACCGTCGGCATTTTCCTGCCCTCGTTCCTCCTGGTGTTGATCGTTGCGCCAATTCTCGCCCGGCATCGCGCCAACGCCAACGTCCAGGGGTTCGTGAAGGGCGCGTATGGGGCGGCGATTGGAACCATCCTTGGGGCCAGCGTGTTGCTCGGTCGCATCGCGATCGGGGATTGGCCGACCGCGCTCATTGGTCTGGCGTCGCTCGCCGTGTTGTTCCGCTGGAAGGTGAGCAATCCAATGCTGATCGCCGCCACGGCGGCGGTTGGGCTGATCGCCTTTCCGCTTCTTCAACCGGCGTGGGTGATGGTGAAATAGGAAAGGCGGTCCGAATGAGACGAGCCGACCGATTGCCGCCGGGAAGGGCGGCTTTGACGCTGGCCGCGCTCGCGCTGACTCCACTCTTGGCTGTGGGATTCGGCCACGCCGCGCTGGGTCAGGCGCCAGTTCAGCTGGAGCTTGAGCGGACGATTGCCTTGCCTCACGTCTCGGGGCGCATTGATCATCTTGCGATCGACGTTCGGCGCCAGCGCCTCTTTGTGGCGGAGCTTGGAAACGGGTCGGTCGACCGGATCGACCTGCCGTCGGGGGAGACGCGCCGGATTGGGGGACTGAAGGAACCTCAGGGGCTTGCTTGTTTGCCCGATCGCAACGAACTCGTGGTCGCCTCGGGAGGCGATGGGACAGTTCGCTTTTTCGACGCCGGCTCGCTCGCGCCTCTTGGTTCGGTGTCGCTTGGCGACGATGCCGACGACGTACGAGTCGATCAGAAGACCGGAGAGGTCGTGGTCGGCTATGGCTCGGGCGCCCTGGCGATCCTTGACCCTGCCCGCCGCGCGGTCGTGCGAACCATCAAGCTCGGCGCGCACCCTGAGGGCTTCCAAATCGATGGCGAGGGCCGAAAGGCGTTCGTGAACCTTCCCGAGGCGCACAAAATCGTCGTCGTGGATTTGGACTCCGGCCGGGTTCTCGCGAACTGGCGCGCCGCTCATCTCTCGAACTTTCCCATGGCTCTTGACGAGGCTGCGGCGATCGTCGGCGTCGTTTATCGCGTCCCCGCCCGCCTCGCGCTGCTCGAGGCGGCCTCCGGAACAGCCAAGGCCGATCTGCCTGCCTGTGACGACGCCGACGACCTGTACTTCGACGACAAGAGGGGCCGCATCTACGTTAGCTGCGGGTCTGGTGCAGTCGATGTCTTCGAGCAGGCTGGCGGTCGGTATGTTGCGTCCGCGCGCATCGAAACGAGACCGGGCGCCCGGACCTCTCTGTTCGTTCCGGCGCTTGACCGGTTGTTCGTCGCCGCGCGCTCTTCACGCGCACGGGACGCCGCGCTGCTCGTCTATCGGCCAACGCGGTGACGCCGGGTTGAACCAGCGGGCGCGATTTTCGGGAACCGCGCCCCGCGCCGCGGAAACTTAAGGCGCCGAAGCGCGGCGAATGTCAGCCGCGCGGTTCAGTCCGCGGCTCGGCCTGCGAATCCGGCTCGAAGGGCGGGCGGCGCCGCTCGGCCATGAACTGATCGAACTCGGCGCGGTCCTTGGCGAAGCGCAGCCGCGCCAGGAAATCCTTGAACTCCCGCTGCTCCTCCTCGAGGCGCCTCAGCGTCTCCGAGCGATATTCGTCGAAGGCGCGATTCCCGCTCGTCGCCGGGCCGAACCAGTCGC
>DATNBG010000265.1:0-2059 GCA_035572075.1 Roseiarcus sp.
ACGATCGCGTCGATGTCATCGGGAACCGGGCGCGCCGGAACGCCGATGAGCTGCACCGTGCGCATCCCCTGACGAACGAGGGTGTTGGCGAGATCGGTCGCCCCCGTGAGGTCGTCGGCGATCGCGCCGATGAGAAGCGTCATGTCCCATCCCTTGCGTCTGGCGCCCGCATTCCCTTCGCCGGACTCTCTCACCTTGCCCGAGCCGATCGCCCCGCGTCTAGCCGCGCAGCCTCGCCGCGGCGGCTTCGGGCGTGAGATCCCGCTGGGGAGAGCCCAGCATCTCGAACCCGACCATGAATTTCCGGATCGTCGCCGAGCGCAGCAGCGGCGGATAGAAATGCCCGTGCATCTGCCATTCGGCGTGGAGCGCCCCGTCGGTCGGCTTCTGATGGAAGCCCATCGAATAGGGGAACGGCGCATCGAACAGCTGGTCGTAGCGCCTGGTCAGTCGAGACAGCGCCTCGGCGAGCGAGGTCCGTTCGCTCGCCCTCATCTCGTCGAATCCGCCGATGCGCCGGCGCGGCAGGACCATCGTCTCGAACGGCCAGATCGCCCAGAAGGGCACAAGGACGCAAAAATCATCGTTGGCGAACACGATGCGCTCGCCGGCCTCCAGTTCCTCATCGAGATAATCGAGGAGCAGCGGCTTTCCGTGCCGGACGAGATACTCGCCCTGACGGAAGGTCTCTTTCTCAAGTTCGTTGGGGAGATGGCGCGCAGCCCAGATTTGCCCGTGCGGATGGGGATTGGACGCGCCCATCATCGCGCCCCGGTTCTCGAAAATCGTCACCGAGCCGATGACGGGGAGCGCGCCCAGCGCAATCGTCTCCTCGACCCACACGTCGACGACGCGCTCAATGTCGGCGACGCTCATGCCGGAGAGCGTGAGGTCGTGGCGCGGGGAAAAGCACAGGACCCGGCAGCGCCCGCTCTCGCCTTCGGCGACGAGCAGCCCCTTCCTTTCCTCACTCGCCGGCGCGTCGGCCTGCAACGCTTGAAAATCGTTGTCGAACACGAATGTGTGCGCATAGTCCGGGTTGCGCGCGCCGCCCGCGCGCTCATTTCCGGGACAGAGATAGCAGTCGGGGTCATGCGCGAGCGCCGGCGCCGTGGCTTTCGGTTCCTGCTGGCCTTGCCAGGGACGCTCAGTGCGGTGAGGCGAGACCAGCACCCACTCGCCGGTCAGCGGATTGAGACGGCGGTGCGAAAAGCCGCCGAGCGGGGCTGGGCCTGTCACGGGCTTCGCCTCTCAAACCGGGACTGGGCCCGCGCCGTCGGACGGCGCGCAGACGAAGATCTCCACGTCGAGGCCGGTCGCCACTCGATAGCCGTCGGTCAGGATTCGCGTCGCCCTGTCGATCGCCGAGGCTTCAATGAGACTCACCGTGCAGCCGCCGAATCCCCCGCCGGTCATCCGCGAACCGTAGACGCCGTCGACGGTCTGGGCGAGGCCAACCAGCATGTCGACCTCGGGACAGGTGATCTCGAAATCATCGCGCATCGAGACATGGGAAGCATTCATGGCGCGTCCGCACGCGGCGAAATCGCCGGCCTCAAGCGCGCGCTCGGCCTCGAGCACGCGCGCGTTCTCGGTGACGATGTGACGGCAGCGGCGGTAGATGAGATCGGGCAGCTTGCGGCGTTTCGCCTCGAGCTGATCCGGCGTCACGTCGCGCAGCGCCTTGATCGGCCCGAGAGTGCGGGCGAGCAGCCTCACCCCTTCCTCGCAGGCCTCGCGCCTGAGATTGTATTCGCCGCCGGCATGCTGGTGGCGCACCCGGCTGTTGGCGATGAGAAGCCGCAGGTTCGGGGCGATCGGCACATGGCGCGCGGCGAGAGAGCGGCAGTCGATCAGAAGCGCGTGTCCGGCGACGCCGCAGCACGCGATATATTGATCCATGATTCCGCAGCGCATGCCGACGAAGCCGTTTTCGGCCCGTTGACAGACCGTGGCGATCTCGACCGGATCGAACGGAAAGCCGCTCTCGGTCAGAAGCGCATGCGCGCAGGAGACTTCGAGCGCCGCCGACGAGCTCAGGCCCGCGCCGATCGGGACA
>DATNBG010000266.1:0-4738 GCA_035572075.1 Roseiarcus sp.
TCAACCTGCGCAAGGGCGTGACGTTCTCGAACGGCAAGGAGTTCGTCGCCGATGACGCGATCTACTCGCTGAACCTCCACCGGGGCGATACGAAATCGGGCGGCGCCACCTCGGTGAAGGGCGTCAGCGACATCAAGAAGCTCAATGACCACCAGATCCAGATCTCGCTCTCGGCGCCCGACGCCGATTTCCCCTATGGCCTCACCGACTATCACCTCTTGATGGTTCCGGACGGGTTCAAGGACTGGGCGAAGCCGGTGGGCACTGGTCCTTTTGTGCTCGAGAGCTTCGACCCGGGGGTCAGGATCAGGGTCAAGAAGGTCCGGCCATACTGGAAAGAGGGCAAGGGCCTTCTCGATGGCGTCGACGTCACCGTCGTCAACGACAGCTCGGCCCGTCTCAACGCTTTGATCTCGCGCGAGGTCGACGCGATCAACCGCGTCGATCACAAGGCGGTTGCGCTCCTGTCCAAGACGCCGAAGATCGAGGTCGTGCGCGCTCCCGGCGGCTGGTTCTCGGTGCTCGCGATGGAGGTCGACAAACCGCCTTACAACAATCCCGACATCCGCATGGCGCTGATGCTCGCCGCCGATCGCGTGCAGATGCTGAAAGCCCTGTTCAGCGGCTACGGCACGGCCGGCAACGACCATCCGATTCCGCCGACCGACCCCTATTTCAACTCCGAGCTGCCGCAGCGCAAATACGATCCCGAAAAGGCCGCGTTCCATTTCAAGAAGGCGGGCATCGCCGATCCGAAGATCCTCCTGCAGACGTCGGACGCGGCCTTCAACGGCGCGGTCGATCAGGCCGTGCTGTTGCAGGCGAGCGCGGCCAAGGCGGGAATCAAGATCGACGTGAAGAAGGAGCCCGCCGACGGCTTCTTCGACAACGTATGGCTGAAGGCGCCCTTCGTCGGCAGCTATTGGGGCGGACGGCCCGCCGCGACGCAGATGCTGTCGGTCGCCTTCGAGGCCGGGGCGCCGTGGAACGAGACGCACTGGAACGACCCGCAATTCGAGAAGCTGCTCGCCGAGGCCCGCGCCGAGACCGACGAGGCCAAGCGCAAGCCCTATATCTGGGAGATGCAGGCCATTCTCAATGAGCGCGGCGGGGCGCTCATCCCCGTGTTCCGGGACTGGCTCGACGCGCACAATTCCAAGGTTGGCGGCCATACGCCCCATGGCGGCTATGACATGAACAACGGCTGGATCATGGAGGACGCCTGGCTGAAATCGTGATCGCGAGCGCGGCGGGGACTGGCGCGGGAGCGATGCCCGCGCCAGTCCCCGCGCGATGATCCGGATCGGGACGGAAGAGGGGCGAGCGTGCTGAAGCTCGTGCTCAACCGGCTTGCGCTTGGGGTGCTCACTCTATTCGCCGCGTCGGTTCTGATCTTCGTCGGGACGGAGATCCTGCCTGGCGATCTCGCCTCCGCCATCCTGCAGAACACCGCCACCCCCGAGGCGCTCGCCAAGATGCGGCTCGATCTCGGGCTCAACCAGCCGGCCTATGTCCGCTTCTTCGAGTGGCTGTTCGGCGCGCTGCACGGCGATTTCGGCCATTCGCTCGCCAATGGGCGCGACGTTTTGACCGAGATCGCGCCGCGCTTCGCCAACACGATGTTCCTGGCGGCCTATGCGGCGGTCGTCGCGGTGCCGCTGGCCATCGGGCTCGGCCTCCTGGCGGCGATCCGGCAGGGCGGCGTGTTCGACCGGTTCGTCAATGTCGTGACGCTCATGACGATCTCGGTGCCGGAATATTTTCTCGCCTATATCCTGATCAAATATGTCGCCGTCGAACTCGGCTGGTTCCCGTCGTTGGCGAGCGTCTCCTCGGACACGTCCTTCCTCGACCGGCTCTATATCGCCTTCCTGCCGATGCTGACGCTGGTTCTGGTGATCATCGCCCACATGATGCGGATGACCCGCGCCTCCGTGCTGTCGGTGATGGCGAGCCCTTACATCGAAATGGCGATCCTCAAGGGCCTCAGCAAATCGCGGATCGTCGTGCGGCACGCGCTGCCGAACGCGCTTGCGCCGATCATTGCCGTGGTCGCGCTCAACCTCGCCTATCTCATCGTCGGCGTGGTGGTCGTCGAGACCGTGTTCGTCTATCCGGGCTTGGGCCAACTGATGGTCGACGAGGTCAGCAAGCATGACGTGCCGGTGGTCCAGGCCTGCGGACTCATCTTCGCCGCCACGTTCATCCTGCTCAACATGATCGCCGACATCCTCGCCATCCTGTCCAACCCGCGGCTTCGCCAGCCGCGCTAAGGAAAAAGCCGGTTCATGCGCATCAGCGGTTACAAGGTGAGCCTCACCGCGCAAATCGGCATCGCCATTGTCGCCATCAACCTCATCGTCGCCTTGTTTGCGCCGCTCATCGCTCCCTTCGATCCGGTGACGCCGCTCGGAGACGCCTGGGCTGACCCCAACGCGCACCATTGGCTTGGACTGGACAATCTGGGGCGCGACCTTCTGAGCCGTCTCATCTATGGCGCGCGAATGTCGATCGGCCTTGCGCTCATCATCACCGCGCTCTCCTTCCTGATGGGCGTCATTTCAGGCTTCGCCGCCGCGGTCGCCGGAGGCTGGATCGACCAGGCTTTGTCGCGCATCGTCGACCTTCTGCTCTCCATGCCGACGCTGATTTTCGCGTTTGTCATCCTCTCGGTGCTGGGCTCCGCGCTGCCGGTCCTCATCGTCACCATCGCAATTCTCGATTCGACCAAGGTGTTCCGGCTCGCGCGATCGGTGGCGGTCAATATCGTGAGCCTCGAATTCGTGGAGGCGGCCCGCCTGCGCGGCGAGGGCTGGTGGTGGATCGTCAGGCGCGAGGTCCTGCCCAACGCCATTCCGCCGCTCACCGCCGAATTCGGCTTGCGTTTCTGCTTCACCTTTCTCTTCATCGCCGCGTTGAGCTTTCTCGGGCTCGGCGTTCAGCCGCCGGCCGCGGATTGGGGCAGCATGGTCAAGGACTACCGCGACATGATCAATTTCGGCTCCGCGGCGCCGCTTTATCCCGCGGGCGCGATCGCGGTTCTGACCATCGGGGTCAATTTCATTGTCGACTGGATGCTTTCGATTCACTCCAGAGGCCAGGGAGAAGGCGCATGAGCGAACCGACGATGGCCGCTCCCCGTCGCAGGGAGAATTCGGTCATCCTCGACATCCGCGGCATGCGCGTCGCGGTGCGCACCGACGCAGGCGAGGGGCCGGTCCTGGTCGATGACGTGTCGCTCGAGCTCAGGCGGGGGGAGGTGATCGGGCTGATCGGCGAATCCGGCGCCGGCAAGTCGACCATCGGCCTGGCGTCGATGGGATACACGCGGCGCGACTGCTACATCGTCGGCGGCGCCATCATTTTCGGCGACAAGGACATCCGCGCGATCAGCCCGGATGAACGCCGCGCCTTGCGCGGACCGAAGATCGCCTATGTCGCGCAGAGCGCCGCGGCCTCGTTCAATCCCGCCCATACGCTGATGGACCAGGTCTGCGAGGCGGCGGTCAGGCATGGCGTGTTGTCGGCGGCGGAGGCGCGCGCGGAAGCGATCGATCTCTTCAGGCAGCTCGACCTGCCGGGCCCGGAGACGATCGGCCAGCGCTATCCCCATCAGGTTTCGGGCGGCCAGCTTCAGCGGGTCATGGCGGCGATGGCGATGGTCGCCAAGCCCGACATTGTCATCTTCGATGAGCCGACCACCGCCCTTGACGTGACCACTCAGGTCGAATGCCTCGCCGCGTTCCGCAAGCTCATCCGCGGGCATGGGACGGCGGCGCTCTATATCACCCACGACCTCGCGGTCGTCGCTCAGATCGCCGACAAGATCATGGTGCTCAGACACGGGAAGATGGTCGAGTTCGGCGATTGCCGGCAAATCCTGCTCGAGCCGAAAGAGGACTATACCCGCCGCCTGGTGAGCGAGCGCGTCGCGGCCCATGGCTTCGTCGCCGCTGGGGCCGCCCAAGCCCCGATCCTCGCCATCGACCGCGTCAGCGCCGACTATCCCGGCAAGCCGAAGGTCATCGACGACGTCAGCCTCGAAGTGCGCAAGGGCGACACGGTGGCCGTGGTCGGCGAGTCGGGCTCGGGCAAATCGACGCTGGCGCGCGTGGTCACCGGCCTCCTGCCGCGGGTCGCGGGCGATGTGCGCTTCGACGGGACGAGCCTGCCGCCGCGGCTCAAGGACCGCGCCAGGGATCAATTGCGCCGGGTGCAAATGATCTACCAGATGCCCGACGTCGCGCTCAACCCGCAGCACACCGTGCTGGAGACGATCGGGAGGCCCGTGGCCTTCTATTTCAACCGGTCGCGGGAGGAAGTGCGGGCGCGGGCGGCCGAGCTCCTGCGGCAGATGGATCTGCCGGAATCCTTCCTCACCCGCAAGACCAGCGAATTGTCGGGCGGGCAGAAGCAGCGCGTGTCGATCGCCCGCGCCTTGGCCGCCGAGCCCGACCTCATCATCTGCGACGAGGTCACCTCCGCGCTCGACCAATTGGTCGGAGAGGAAATCCTTCGCCTGTTGAAGCGGCTGCAGGAGGATCTGGGGGTCGCCTATCTGTTCATCACCCACGATCTCGGCACGGTGAAGCGAATAGCCAACAAGGTCGTGGTCATGCTGAAGGGCAAGGTGGTGGCGAGCGGCGAGACGGCGGCCGTCTTCTCGCCGCCCTATCATCCGTACACGGAAACGCTTCTGTCTTCGGTGCCCGAGATGCGGCTGGACTGGCTCGACGAG
>DATNBG010000267.1:0-2535 GCA_035572075.1 Roseiarcus sp.
GCGGCCGGGGGCTCGGGCAGGGCAAGGAGCGGCGGCTCGGCGGGCCTGGGCGCGGGCGCGGCGAATCCGTGGAAGCGCGCGTCGGGGCCGAATCCGTGGTAGCGGTCGAGCTCGCGCACGATTCTGACCACTTTGTCGACCGCCTTGAGATTGCCGTCGGTCATGGCGCAATAGGCGACGAGCATCGCCTCGCTCAGGCGGCGGATCTGCAGCCGGATGAACTCGTGGGGCGGGTCGATGGCGCGCTCAGCGAGGATCGCCGCCTTGCGTCTCCGGGCGTGGTGCAGCGATATCCCCTGGTTCGCCGCGATTTCCTCGATGGTCGCGCCGGCCGCGAGCTGCTCGAGCAGTCTCAGGTCGCGCCTGGCCAGCTCGCGCTTGGTCGCGCGCTTGCGCTTGGGGGGCCCGGCCTCGATTTGCGCCGTCTTCTCGATTGTCGCCGTCTTCGTATCCGCATGCCGGGTCATCGTCGCCTCATTCCGTTATTAGGAATAGGATACGAGACATTCCGATAAACAGCAAGAGATTGTCGACTCTCATGAGCGATCGCTGTTGGCAGGCGTCATGGCAGGCTTGTCCCGGCCATCCACAGTGTTGGGGTCGGTCAAAGGGAGGGCAAAACCCCAAAACCCGCGCCTCGCACGCAAAGCCTTGTTGTTGCAAGGCTTTAATGCTGGCAGAGGCGAAGTCGGACTCGCCTTTGAGACGGCGCCGCGTGGATGGCCGGGACAAAAGCCCGGCCATGACGGCAGGGGCTTGGACGCCTTGGCGGCCGAATCGATGTTTTCCGGCCGGTCTCCCAAGAACTGGCGCGCGCTCTACCGCGACGCCGATGATTGGGGCGAGGATCCACCCCTTCCGCACCAGCGTCGTCCTGCCCGATGCCGATCGCCGGCGAAATCCTGCTCAGCCGCCTGCGCGGCATCGACGCTCAGGCCCGCCCAGTTCATGCCGTGGGGGCCGCGATCCTCGCGGAAACCGCACGACAGGTTCGCGCCAAGCTCGCCGCGCTGATTGCGATTGAGCTAGGGTGGGGCGAGTCCGATCGCCGCCGGCGGCCTGCCTCTCGGCCTAACCCCGCGCGAGGTCATCGGCCATTGTCGCGCTTCAGGCTGCTTGCGGCGCGCAAGCCCGCGCCGCCCCGTGGCGAAGATGGCCGATCTCCAAGGTGGAAGCGGCGGCTTGACCCGGCCGGCGTTCGCGCCGCAAGCTCATCGCGCCGGAGCCGCTCGAGGCGGCGTCGCCCGTCGGGCCGGCGCCCATGCGGCAGGCCAAGGGAGGGTCCGATGGCCGAGAGCGTTTACAAAGTGGTCGAACTGGTCGGCACGAGCACGGAGTCCTGGGAGAAGGCCGCCAAGGCCGCGGTCGAGCGCGCCGCGGCGAGCCTCAGGGATTTGCGGATCGCCGAGGTCGTCGAGCAGGATCTGGTGATCGAGAAGGGCAAGGTCGAAGCCTATCGGACCAAGCTCAAGGTCTCGTTCAAGTACGAGGGCAAGGACTGAGCGATGGCGCGGGCGCTTCCGCCGCGCCTGCACTTGAGGCGCTCCCCTCTCCCGTTGGGACAGGGGCAGGGGTGAGGGGCGACAAACGGAAGCGCATGACGTCTGAGCGAACGAGGAAGTTTGCAACGCCCCCGGATCATAGTCCGGGGGTTGTGTTCTCACCCGCCTTCGCACGGAACGGCGCCTGCCCTTCCTCTGAAGCATGCGGGTCCCTCACCCCCGACCCCTCTCCCGATCCCCGGGTCGAGCCCGGGGAGGAGAGGGGAGGCTCGCGGCCTGCGCGCATCAGCCCGCCGCCCCGATCGTCTCCAGCACCGCGCGCGCGGCGTGGGCGCTGGGCGCGCCGCCGTCGGGCAGCGCCATCAGCTTGTCGAGCCGCTTGAGCGCCTCGAGCTGGCGCGCGCGCTCTCGCCCGTCCTTGACGATCTCGGCGAGCGCCAAGCCGAGGCTGGCCGGCGCGCAGTCCTTCTGCAGCTTCTCGGGAATCGCGCGCTCGCCGAGGATCAGATTGGGCAAGAGGATCGAAGGGACGTGAATGAGGTGCTTGAGCTGCTCCTCGATCAGCGACACCTTGTAGGCGCCGACCATCGGGACTTGGGCAAGCGCGAGTTCGAGGGTGACGGTGCCGGAGGCGGCGAGAGCGGCGCGGGCGGCGCGAAAGGCCGCGTATTTCGCCGCTTCGCCAAGCACGATCGCAGGCTTCTCGGGCCAGCGCGACGCGAGCGCCCGCACCTCCGCTTCGATGTGCGGGAGGGTCGGCAGAACGAGCGAGAACGGCCCGGCCGACTGGCGCAAGCCAGCCAGCGCGCCGCCGAAATCGGCCATCAGCCGGCTCACCTCCGACCGGCGCGAGCCGGGCAGCGCGACGATGAGCGGCGGCGCGGACGCGCGACGGCGCGCCTCGTCCTCGTTCGGCCTGAGGTCGGCGAGCCGCTCGATCAGCGGATGGCCGACATAGACGCATCTTGGGCCCCCGAGGCGCCGGTAGGCCTCGGGCTCGAACGGCAGGAGCGCCAGCACGCAATCGACGTAA
>DATNBG010000268.1:0-3536 GCA_035572075.1 Roseiarcus sp.
CCGGATATGCTGGCGAGAGCCATTGCGCGGGCCTGCAGCTCACGCCCGATGGGCGCACTCTCTACGGTTCGAACCGCGGGCATGACAGCCTCGTGGTTTACGCCGTGGACGAACCGACGGGGCGATTGTCGTTTGTCGAGCATCAGTCATGCCTGGGCAGGACGCCGCGCGATTTAACCATCGATCCGTCCGGGCGTTTCGTTCTCGTCGCCAACCAGGATAGCGACGCGGTGGTCGTTTTCCGCATCGACCCTGAGAGCGGCAAGCTCGCCGACTCTGGCCAGCGCGCGGAGATCGGCACGCCGATGTGCGCCAAGTTTGCTCGTTTCCGGTGAGCCGCTATGACGTTTCTCAAACCGCAACTTAAGGTCATGCACAAGTCCATTCGGACCGTCTCAACAGTGGGAGGAGATAGAATGAGCAACCGGGTAACGCGGATTCAGGCAGCGAGAATCGCGGCCGCCGTCTCAATCGCCTGCATCGTAGGTTGGAGCGCGGGCGCGAAGGCCGCGAACGAGAACCTGCTCGAAGGTCTGCCTGACAATCTCAAGCCGCTCTACGAGGGCGCCACGGAAAACCTGCAGCCCTCGGCCTACGACAATTTCAAAATGCCCGCCCCGCCGTGGAAGTGGTGCCACTCGGAGTCTTATCAAGGCAATCCGTGGCGCGTCGCGCTGACCAACGAACTCAAGCGCCTGGTCGACGTTTACAAGGCGGCGGGCAAGGTCAGCAGTTTCGAGATGTCGGACTCGAACAGCGACACCAGCCGCCAGATCGCGCAGATTCGCGCGTTCATCGACAAGAAGTGCTCGATCATCACCACGGTGGCGGGGTCCTCCACCGGCCTCAACGACGCGATCGAGGCCGCCTACAAGGCGGGAATTCCGGTCGTCACGATTTCGAGTTCAGTCACCAGTCCCTACGCCATCAATGTCGACTCCAACTACGCACGCTGGGGCTACGACATGGCGTCCGCGATCAAGAACGCTCTCGGCGGAAAGGGCAACGTGCTGATGGTCGAAGGCATCGCCGGCGCGCCGATCGTGGCTTTGGAGCGGGCGGGCGCCGAAAAGGCGTTCAAGGGCTCGGGCATCAAGGAAGTGCGTTCGGTCAACGGCAACTGGACGGCCAACGTCACCAAGACGGCGGTGTTGCAGGCGCTCGCGACCACCCCGCAAAAGATCGACGCGGTCTGGACGACGGGCAGCGAATCGCGGGTCGTCGCCGAGGCCTTCGCCGAGGCCCATCGGCCGCAGCCGCTCATCACCGGCTCGATCTCGGGCGATGCGCTTGGCTACTGGAAAGCGCACCCGGACGGCTACCGGTTCGACGGCCAGGCGGTCCTGCCTGGGTGGAACTCGCAGGCCTTGTTCCGGGTCGCGGTGCGCCTGCTCGAAGGGCAGCAACCAAAGCTCGGCACGCTGCTCATTCCGATTCCGGCGGTCCATCAGGACGATCTCGGCAAATGGTGGAAGGCGTGCATGACGCCGGCGTCGGTGTCCGTCTTCCCCTCGCCGCCGACCGATCCGGTTTCGGACAAGGACCTCGACGCCTTTTTCAAGAAGCCCGCGGCGATCGCCGACTACAATTACGCCGACGTGCCTGATCCGTGCGCCGGCAAGTGACGCTGGGCTGAGCGCTAGACCAACATGCAGTCAAGCCCAACCAGGAGCGTCATTGCGAGCGACCCCCGGATCAAGTCCGGGGGGAAGCAATCCAGGGGCCACGGGGCGCCCTACGTCCTCTGGATCGCCGCGTCCCCCCGGGTCAAAAAGCCCGGTGGTCCTCGCGATGACGATTCCGCCTGAAAGCGCGTTGCTCTAGAGCGCGCGGCGCGAACGCCGATGCTCGACGTTGACGATCTCTCCAAGACCTACGGCGAAACGGTCGCGCTCGACGGGGCCAACATCAGCTTCGCTCCTGGAACCATTCACGCCATCCTCGGCGAGAATGGCTCCGGCAAGAGCACGCTGGTCAAGCTCCTGTCGGGCGTGACGCCGCCGAGCCGGGGCTCGATACGCGTCGATGGGCGGCCGGTCGATCGCTTCTCCCCATCGGTGTTTCAAGAGCTCGGGCTGGCGACGGTCTTTCAGGAAGTCCTGATTGCGCCCGATCGAAGCGCGCTGGACAATATCTTTCTCGGTTGCGATGGCCTGATCCGGCGTCGCGTGGCGCGAGCGCGGCGGCCGGGGCTGGCCGCGGACCTCATGGGCGCGATTGCGAAAACGACGTTCGAGCTCGATGCTCCCGCCGGCCGCCTGCCTCTCGCCGCCCGGCAGCTGGTCGTTCTCGCGCGAGCCTTGATAAGGCGCCCGCGGATTTTGATCCTGGACGAGGTCACCGCGGCGCTCGACTTCGCCGATCGCGAGTCGGTCTTTCAGACCATGGAGGCGTTCTCGCGGGCCGGCGGCCTCATCCTGTTCATCTCCCACCGGATGGACGAAGTCCTGCGCCTGGCTGACCGGGTCACCATCCTGCGAAACGGCCGGGTGGTCGAGACGCTGGAGCGCGCCTCCCTGTCGCCTGAGCGGATGCTGGGCCTGATGGCGCCCGCGGCGGCTCAGGAGATCGCTCATGGCCGCTGAGGAGACAGAGGCGCCCGACCGGCTCATGATCGAGGCCCTGGCTCTCGCGCCAGACGCGGAGCCCATCGACGACAGAGTGCGCGCGGGCGAAATCGTCGGCTTGGCGGGCCTCGACGGCCATGGGCAGGAAGCGTTCCTCGAGGCGCTTTGCGGCCTGCATGCTCCCGCCTCGGGGCGGGTCATGGTCGCGGCCGGCCAGCGCCCGGTTCCCGTCACCAGCTTCCGCCAGGCGGTGCGGCGCGGAATCGCCTATCTCGCCCGCGACAGGCGGCTGAACGGGATTTTTCCGTCTCTTTCGATCCTCGACAATTTTGGCCTTGTCTCCATGGGGAGCGACCGGCGTTTCGGCCTGATCGACCGGCGCAGGCAGAGGGCGCGATACGAGACCTGGCGGCGCCGGCTGTCGATCGTCGCTCCCCCGCCCGACCGCCCCATCACCGCGCTTTCGGGCGGCAATCAGCAGAAAGTGCTGCTTGCGCGCTGGCTCGCTCTCGGCCCACGCGTGCTCTTGCTCAACGATCCGACGCGCGGCGTCGACCAGCGCACCCGCGAGACCCTCTATGAGGCGTTCCGCGATCTGGCGCTGAACGAGGGCATGGCGCTGGTCGCGCTGTCGACCGAGATCGAGGAGCTTTTGCGCCTCTGCGACCGGGTCATGGTCTTCCGCGAACAGCGCGTCGTCGCCCGGCTCGCCGGGACCAGCATCAGTCAGGACAAGGTGATCGCCGCGATGTTCGGGCAGGTCGAATGAGCGTCGCGGCCGCCGATCTGGCGCGGCGTGCCGCGGGCGCCCGCGGCTTAAGGCGGCGGCTCGCCGAACGGCGCGAGACCGGCTTCGCGCTCGCCCTGTTCGTTGCGTTGCTCGCGGTGAACGTCCTGCTCAATCCGGCTCGTTTCGCGCCCGGCGCCTGGGGCGCCACGATCGGCCTCGCCGCTCCGCTGATCGCGGCG
>DATNBG010000269.1:0-2273 GCA_035572075.1 Roseiarcus sp.
GTCCAGGCCGGATGGGTGTTCGGATCGATGTCCAGATGAAGCGTCGCGCCCTCCTGGCCCCAGGTCGAGCGGGTCGTGAACTCGACGCCATTGGTCATGACGACCTTGATCATGTGGTAGTTGGGATGGGTGTCAGGTTTCATCGCGGCGTCTCGAGCAAAACAAGCAAAGAGCCGTCCGGAGGTCCGGCGGCTCTTTCGGCCCTCCCTATAGCGCCGGGGAAAAGCCAACGCAAGCGCGCGCATGGATGGCGCTCTCGCCCCGCCTTGATTTCAGCGAAAAAAAGGTCCGTAAAGCGCCTCACTGCCTGGAGAGCCTGTCCCGTGTCATCCGCAGCCGACGCCGGCATGAAGAGGTCCCGCGTCCCGCTCGGGGCCCTAAAGCCGCTCGCTCCTTACGCCCTCGCCCATCGCGGCCGGATCGCGCTTGCGCTGATCGCGCTGGCCGTGGCCTCGGCGGCCACGCTCGTTGTCCCGGTCGCGGTCCGGCGCATGATCGACTTCGGCTTTTCGGACGCCAACGCCGGCCTCATCCGGGCTTACTTTCTGGCCATGCTCGGCGTCGTCGCGGTGCTGGCGCTCGCGTCCGGCGCCCGATACTACCTGGTGATGACGCTAGGCGAGCGGGTGGTCGCCGACCTGCGCGCCGATCTCTTCACCCATCTGACCCGGCTCGACCCGAGCTTCTTCGACGCCGAGAAGACCGGCGACATCGCTTCTCGCCTTTCCGCCGACACCACCCAGCTCAAGGCGACCTTCGGCTCCTCGGCGTCGCAGGCTTTGCGGAATCTCTTCCTGTTCGTCGGCGCGATCGCGATGATGGTGGTGACCAGCCCCAAGCTTTCGGCCTTCGTGCTCGCCGCTATCCCCGTGATCGTGCTGCCGCTTTACGCTGCGGGACGCGCGGTGCGGGCGCGTTCCCGCCGCGCCCAGGACAGGCTCGCGGAGGCGACCGCCTTCGCCACGGAAAGCCTGTCGGCGGTGCGAGTCATGCAGTCGTTCCTGGCGGAGCGTTTCACAGCCAACCGCTATCGCGACGCCGCCTACGGCGCCTACGACGCCGCGCGCGCGATGGCCGAGGCGCGCGCGTTCGTGACCGCGGCCGCGCTGTTCCTCGCTTTCGGCAGCGTCGTCGTCGTGCTCTGGCTCGGCGCGCAGGAGGTGATCGCCCACCGGATGACCGCGGGCGCGCTGTCGCAATTCGTGCTGTTCGCGGTGTTCGGCGCAGGCGCGCTCGGGCAATTGTCGGAAGTCTGGAACGAGGTCTCGCAAGCCGCCGGCGCGGCCGGACGCATCGGCGAGATCATGAGCGTCAAGCCGCGCATCGTCGCGCCTGCCGAGCCGGTCGAACTTGCGAAGCCTGTCCGCGGCGACCTCGCATTCCGCAACGTGTCGTTCGCCTATCCGGGCCGCGACGACGGCGCCGTCCTCCGCGACGTGAGCTTCCGCGTCGCGCCCGGCGAGGTTGTCGCCATCGTCGGCCCGTCGGGCGCCGGCAAGTCGACTCTGTTCCAGCTCGCGCTGAGGTTCTACGATCCGGCGAGCGGCCTCATCATGCTCGATCGCGTCGACATCTCGCGGCTCGACCCCGCGAGCCTGCGCGCGGAGATCGCACTCGTGCCGCAGGACGCGTTCATCTTCGGCGCTTCCGTCGCCGACAACATCGCCTATGGCGCGCCGGGGGCGACGCGCGCGGCGGTCGTCGCCGCGGCAAGACAGGCGGCCGCGGACGGCTTCATTTCCGCCCTGCCGCAAGGCTATGACACGGCCTTGGGCGAGCGCGGCGTGACGCTCGCGGGGGGCGAGCGCCAGCGCATCGCCATAGCCCGCGCCATCCTCAAGGACGCGCCGGTTTTGCTGCTGGACGAGGCGACCTCGGCGCTCGACGCCGAAAGCGAGACCCTGGTCCAGGGCGCGCTCGAGACGCTCATGAAGGGCCGCTCGACCCTGGTGATCGCCCACAGGCTGGCGACCATCGTCAACGCCGACCGCATCCTTGTCATCGACGCGGGGCGATTGGTCGAGGAAGGCACGCACGCTTCGCTCATGGCCGCGAACGGCCTCTACGCGCGCCTCGCCCGACTCCAGTTCGAGACCGGCGCAGCGGCGCTCACCGCCGAGGCGGAGGCCGCACAGTAAGGCGCTCCCCTCTCAAGCCTTCGCCTTGGCCAGCAGCGCCTTGAGCTTGCCCATCTGGTCTCGCGTCGTGTCCGCCATCCATGGAGCGGGGGCGCTGGCCAATGCGGCGTCCATGAGGCCGGGTCCGGAGGGATC
>DATNBG010000270.1:0-15096 GCA_035572075.1 Roseiarcus sp.
GGTGAGCGGCGTGGCTCCGCGGGTCGCGCGCTCCATCGCCGCGGCAAGCTCGCGGAAACCCTCCGCCGCGACGGAAGCCAGGAGATCGTCCTTGCTGGCGAAATGGCGATAAGCCGCGGTGGCCGACACGCCGACCCGCCGCGCGGTCTCCCGCAGCCCGACCGACTGCTGGCCGTTCTCATTCAGAATCTGACGGGCCGCCGCCTGAAGCGCGGCGGGCAGGTTGCCATGCCGATAAGGCCGGGTCGAATGCATCCGATTTCGCCTTTCGCGCCGAGTTTAGCCTCAACGCCCCGCCTCGAGGATCGCTCCCATGCCCTTCTGATTTTAGTCTTTTTTGAGCGACGCCAAGCCCGTCGCGCGGAAGCGGCCGCCAAGCAGGATTGCCGAAAAGTGGACGCCGGTTTTCCGCTAAAATCCTGCGAAATCTGAGGAATCTAACCAGGGTTGAGCTGGTTTGCCAAGCCATCCTGCTTAGGCGCCCGGCCAGGCCTCATGAATCTTGAGCCCGCCCTTAAGGCGCAGGAAGGCGACGATCGCTTCCAGGCCGTCTCCGGTTTTCATGTTCGCAAGCACGAATGGACGGCCCCTGCGCATCCTGATCGAGTCGATCCTCATCACCTCGAGCGAGGCGCCGACATGAGGGGCGAGGTCGATCTTGTTGATCACCAAAAGATCCGAGCGGGTCACGCCCGGGCCCCCTTTGCGCGGGATTTTCTCGCCGCCCGAGACGTCGATGACATAGATGGTCAGGTCGGCGAGCTCGGGCGAGAAGGTCGCGGCGAGATTGTCGCCGCCCGATTCGATGAGGATGAGATCGAGATTGGGGAAGCGCCCGCGCATCTCCGCCACTGCCGCGAGGTTGATCGAGGCGTCCTCGCGGATCGCGGTGTGCGGGCAGCCGCCGGTCTCGACGCCCATGATCCGCTCGGGCGCCAGAGCCCCGGCCTCGGCCAGAATGCGGGCGTCCTCCTTGGTGTAGATGTCGTTGGTGATGGCGGCGATTTCGATCTCACCGCGCAGGCGCTTGCAAAGCTTCTCCATGAGCGCGGTCTTGCCGGAGCCGACCGGGCCGCCGACGCCGACGCGCAGAGGCTGCTCGCTTGCCGTCATGACCGGAAGAGCCTCGAATATTGCGTCTCGTGGCGCATGGCGGCGATGTCGGAGCGGAACGCCGCGCCGCCGAGGTCCGAGAGCGTCGAGCGCGCGGCCTCCCCGGCCAGGGCCCGAACGCGCGGCAGAAGCGCGGCGAGGATTGTCTGGCCGTCCGTCTGCCCGATCGGGCCGAGACGAAGAGCGGCGGAGACGAGATTGGCCGCTTGCGCGAGGGTGAACGCCTCGAGACTGGCTCGAAGCGTGAGCCCGTGGCCGCCGGCCGCGGCGGCGACCGCGACGGGATAGGCGACGGCGCCGTCCGGCGCCCGATCGAGCCGCCTCAGCGGCTCGCAATCCCAGGCTGCGCGCGCCGCGGCGACGAACGCCCTCCCCTGCGCGGTCGTCTCCAGGCGGCGCTCGGCAGAAACCGCGAGCGCGACCGCGAGCTCGTTGACCTCCATGAGAGCTGACCAATCAGCTTTGACTGCGGCGCGAAAGGCGGCCGAAAACAGGATGGCGTCCGAACGCGGCGCCCCGAATTCCAGAAGATCGGCGAGCCAGTCTCGAAGCGAGGCCGCGTCGACGATGTCGCCCGCTTCGACAGCCCATTCGAGCCCATGCGAATAAGCGAATGCGCCGACCGGAAAGGCCGGCGAGAGCCAGACGAGGAGCGGCAGAGGCGCGCCGCTGTCAGCCTCGGGGCCCATGTCCATGTTCATGTCCATGCTCGTGGACGTGGGCGCGCTTATTGGCGTGATCGTGACTGTGAGCGGCGGCGTGACGATGGTCATGACCATGGCGCTCCGGCTCGCCGGTCCCGGCATGGACATAGGCGCCGCCCTCGGGATTGAACGGCGCCTGAAGCGCGACGACCCTCGCCCCGAGGCCCTCGGCCATGGCCTCGATCACGGGATCGCGGCGGATGCGCAGGGCCCTGGGCAGGATTTCGGCCGGCAGATGGCGGTTGCCGAGATGCCAGGCGAGGCGGGCGAGCGCCGCGGGGCCCTCGGCCCGGATCTCGGCCAAAGGCTCGGGCTCGGCGACCACTTCGACGATGCGCCCGTCCTCGATGCGGAGCCCGTCGCCGCCGCGCAGCATCGCCGCTTCGCCGAGGTCGAGCAGGAATTCGAGCCCGCCGACCCCGGTCATGGCCACCCGCCGGCGATGGCGCTCGTGAAAGTCGAGCACCACCGTATCGGCCGGAGCGCCGGACCACTCGCCCGCCGGAATGACCTTGTCAGCGCGCAGCATCGTCGCCTTTTCCGCGGCCCGCGAACGCCGCGTCGTTTGGATGACCGGGTCCCGCCAGCCTCCAGTTTGAATCAGAAGCAAAGCAAACGCCAGCCGGCCTGTAAGCCGGGTTCTGTATGGCCGGGGCCTTTTCGCCCCGGCGTGACGGCCATTCCTCTGGGACGCCCGTCGCCGAGCGCCTCAAGCAACCAACCCGAGCGACAGGGCCAACGGACAAGGCCCCGCGGCGCTTATTTAAGGCGCCGCGCGTCGCTCCTATTCGGTTTTGCTCCCGGCGGGGCTTGCCATGCCGCCGGCGTTGCCGCCCGCGCGGTGCGCTCTTACCGCACCCTTTCACCCTTGCCTTGACGCTTGATGGCCTTGCGGCCCCGCGATTGAGGCGGTTTGCTTTCTGTGGCGCTTTCCCTGGGGTCGCCCCCGCCGGACGTTATCCGGCGCCGTGTCCGTTTGGAGCCCGGACTTTCCTCCGCTTTTCACAAAGCGGCGGCCGTCCGGCCGACTGGCTGACGAGGGCATATGGGGCCGAAGCGGGGGCGGTCAAGAGGGATCGGGCGCGGGGAACCAATGCCCGGGCCCGTTCGTTGAAGCTTCGCGCGAATTGTGAGATGGTGTCCGGCGCGGTGGGCCGCTTGCATCGAGGTTTTGGCGATCGAGGCGCGACGAAACGGGCTTGGTTCGCGGCGGCAAGACGGGCGGGAGATTCGAGGGGACGCATGACGAGAATTCTGGCTCTTTCAGCGGCGCTCGCCGCCGCGCTCGCCGTCTCGGCCTGCGAGACGCCGCAGCAGCAGAATGCGCTGGTCGGCGGCGCGCTCGGAGCGGGAACGGGCGCTCTGATCGGTTCGGCGGTCTCCGGCGGCAGCGCCGGGGGCGCGCTGGCCGGCGCCGCGATCGGCGGCGGCTCGGGGGCCCTCCTCGGCTCGGCGATGACGCCGCAGCCCGGCTACTACGGCGCCCCGCCGCCCGGTTACGGCGGGCCGCCACGGCGATGCGCGCAATGGGCTTACGACTACAACGGCAACCGCGTCTGCACCGCTTTCTACTGAGCTTAAGGGGAGCAATCATGAAGACAATTTTCGTTCTCGCGCTAGCGCTGGCTGGCGCAGCGTCTCTGTCGGCCTGCGAAACGCCCCAACAACAGACAGGAACCCTGGCAGGCGGCGCGATCGGCGCTGGCACCGGCGCGCTGATCGGTTCGGCGGTTTCCCACGGGAGCGCGGGCGGCGCCATCGCCGGCGGCCTGATCGGCGCCGGGACCGGCGCGCTGGTCGGCAACGCCGTGACGGCCCCGCAGCCCGGGCGCTGCGCGCAATGGGGCTACGATTACAACGGCAACCGCGTCTGCACCGCTTTCTACTGAGCCCGATGGGAGGAACCATGAAGAAGACTTTTGCTCTCGCGCTGGCGTTCGCTGGCGCGCTCTCCGTTTCGGGCTGCTACACGCCCCAACAGCAGACCGGCACCCTGGCCGGCGGCGCGATCGGCGCCGGCGGCGGCGCGCTGATCGGTTCGGCGCTGAGCGGCGGCAGCGCCGGCGGCGCCATCGCGGGCGGCATCATTGGCGCGGGCACCGGCGCGCTGATCGGCAACGCCGTGACGGCGCCCCGGTATCATCGTGGGCATTGCGCGCACTGGGGCTGGAGCTCCTCCGGCCATCGCGTCTGCCGCGCCTGGTACTGATCAATTCGCGCTTCAGCGCCATGGCTGTGGTTCTCGCCATGGCGCGGCCCGCTCACACGTTGCGCGCGGCTCCGGCCATGAGCCATGACGATTCGCGTTTCCCCGGACAGTCCGCTCGCCGGCCGCTTCGTCGCCTCCCCGAACCATGGCGAGCGGCGCGGCCATGCCCGGCCGAATTGCCTCATCCTGCACTACACCGGCATGCCGAACGGCGAAGCGGCCTTGAGCGCGCTCACCGATCCCTCTTCCGAGGTCTCGGCGCACTATCTGGTGTGGGAGGACGGCGGAATCGACCAATTGGTCGCGGAAAGCGCGCGCGCCTGGCACGCGGGCAGGGGCTCATGGAAAGGCGAAAGCGACCTGAACTCGGCCTCGATCGGGATCGAGATCGTCAACCTTGGCCACGACGGCGGCTTGCCGCCGTTTCCGCTACCGCAGATTGAAGCGACGATTGAGCTCGCGCGCGACATCTGCTCGCGGTGGAGAATCGCGCCCGAGCGCGTCCTCGCCCATTCCGACGTCGCGCCGGCGCGCAAACGCGATCCGGGCGAGGTCTTCCCCTGGGACAAGCTCGCGCGCGCCGGGATCGGGCACTGGACCGAGCCCGCGCCGCTCTCCGGCCCCCCGCTGTTCGGCCATGAGGAGGAAGGTCCGCCTGTGCGGGCGGCGCAGGCGATGCTGGCGCTTTACGGCTACGACGTGGAGATCACCGGCGTCTACGACCTCAGGACTCGGCAGGCGCTCGCCGCCTTCCAGCGCCATTTCCGGCCCGGGCGGGTCGATGGCGAAGCGGACGCTTCGACGCTTGCGACGCTCAGGGCATTGATCGACGCGCTGGGGTCGCATACTGTCCGACCGGTCAAAAACCCTCCTTGGAATTAGGGCCGGCCCCTGTATTTTTGCTGGTCTCCGCTGACACACACCAGTGGTTTGAGCGTGGATATCGACGGTTGGTTGGGTGGGATTGGTCTTGGGCGATATGCCTTGCGCTTCCGTGCCCATGGCGTCAGCGTTGAACGATTGAGCCGGCTGACCAACGACGACCTCAGGGACATTGGCGTCGTCTCGCTCGGTCATCGCAAGAAGCTCATGCGGGCGATCGAAGCCCTCGCTTCGGCGCCCGAAGCCGCCGCTCCCGCTCCCGTGGGCCTGCGCGAGGCCGCTGAGCGCCGGCAACTGACGGTGATGTTCGTCGATCTCGTCGGCTCGACCGCGCTTTCCGCGCGGCTCGATCCGGAGGACATGCACGAGGTTATCGCGGCCTATCAGCAATGTTGCGCGGGCCTGATCGCGGCGAGCGGCGGCTTCGTCGCAGGCTACATGGGCGATGGCGTGATCGCCTATTTCGGGTACCCCCATGCGCACGAACACGACGCCGAGCGGGCGGTGCGGACCGCGCTTGCGATCGCGGAGGCGGCGCCGAAGCTGAAGACCCCGGCGCAGGCGCCGCTGCACGTGCGGGTGGGGGTCGCCACGGGGATCGTGGTCATCGGCGATCTTTTTGGATCGGGGGATGCGCGCGAGCCGGCCGTCGTCGGCGAGACCCCGAACCGCGCCGCGCGCCTGCAACGAATGGCCGAGCCTGACAGCGTCGTCATCGCCGAGAACTGCCGAAGATTGCTGGGCGACCTGTTCGAGCTCAATGAGCTCCGACCGCAGGAGTTCGAGGGCGCCGGCGGGCTGCGCGTCTGGGAGGTGGTGCGCGAGAGTTCGAAGGCCAGCCGGTTCGACGCGCTGCACTCGGGCCGCCTCACCCCGCTGGTGGGTCGCGAGCAGGAGATCGGGGTTCTCTTGCGGTGCTGGCGCAAGGCGGAGAAAGGACAAGGCAATGTCGTCCTGCTCTCGGGCGAAGCGGGCATCGGCAAGTCGCGGCTGACCGCGGCGCTGCTGGAGACGCTCAAGGGCGAGCCGCTGGTGAGGCTGCGCTATTTCTGCTCGCCCGAGCATGCGGACAGCGCGTTCTACCCGATCATCGGCCAAATGACCCGGCGCGCCGGGCTCGCGCGCGAAGACGACGCGAAGACCAAGCTCGACAAGCTCGACAAGCTGCTCGCAATATCGGCGACCACCCGTGAAGAGGCTGCCCTCCTCGCCGACATGCTGTCGCTGCCCAGCGATGGCCGCTATCCCGAATTGGACCTGATCCCGACCCTGAAGCGCGAGAGAACGATCGAAGCCTTGACCGGCCGGATCGAGGTGGTCTCGCGCGACTTGCCGATCTTGATGGTCCTGGAGGACGCGCACTGGGCCGATCCTTCGACGCTCGAAGCGTTCGGGCGCGTCGTCGACAAGATCGGCTCGCAGCGGGTGCTCCTGGTGGTGACGTCGCGGCAGGAGTCCGGAGCGCCCTGGGTTGGGCGCCCTCAGGTGACGAAGCTGACCATCGACCGGCTATGTCCTCAAGCCGTGTTGGCCCTGATCGACCATGTCGCCGCCGGCGGCCGGCCGCTTGCCGACGCCATCCGGCAGGACATTGTCGACCGTTCGGATTGTGTGCCCCTGTTCGTCGAAGAGATCACCAAGGCGGTCTTGGAGGCCGAGAGCGAAGGCGCGGCCTCCTTCGCCGGACCTTCGGTTCAGTCCCCGGCGCTCGCGGTTCCCGCCAGCCTGCACGCCTCCCTGATGGCTCGCCTCGACAGGCTGGGACCGGCCAAGGGCGTGGCGCAGGTCGGCGCGGCGATCGGCCGGGTGTTTTCTCACGCGATGCTCGCCCTTGCGGCGGGCCTCTCCGAACGGGGGCTGAATTCCGCGCTCGACCGGCTTCTTCAGTCCGGACTGCTGTCGCGCGACGGCTCGCCGCCGCAGGCCACCTATCTCTTCAAGCACGCGCTGGTTCAGGACGCCGCCTATGGAACCCTGCTGCGCGAGCCGCGCCGTGCGCTGCACGCGCGCATCGTGGAAATCCTGGAAAAGCAGTTCGCCGATCTGACGGAGAGCGAGCCTGAACTGCTGGCGCGCCATTGCACCGAGGCGGGTTTGGTCGAAAAAGCCGCGCGCCAGTGGGGGAAAGCGGGCCTGCGGGCGCTGGCGCGCTCCGCCCTCATCGAGGCCAAGGCGCAGCTCGCGCGAGCGCTCGCCCAGATCGCGACGCTGCCGAGCGCTCCGGCCTTGCGGCGAGAGGAGACCAGGCTTCAGATCGGCCTGGCGCAGGCGCTCATGCACACCGAGGGCTACGCAGCCCCGGAAACCAGGCGCGCGTTCGAACAGGCGCGCGCTTTCCTGGAGAGCGCGGAGGCGCAGGGCGAGCCTCCCGAGGATCCGTTGACATTGTTTTGGGTTCTCTATGGGTTCTGGGCCGTCAACTACGTGGCGTTCGACGAGCGGGTGGTTGCGGACCTCGCGGCGCGGTTCCTGGCGCTGGCGCAGGAGCGGGGCGCGACCCTTCCGATCATGATCGGACACCGTCTCGTCGGCTGCACCTTGCTCAGCCGCGGCGAAATCGCGGCAAGCAAGGCTGAATTCGATCGGGCGATCGCGCTTTACGATCCAGTCGAGCATCCGCAGTCGGCGGCCCGGTTCGCCCCCGACCTCAGACTGATGAGCATATGCTGGGGGGCGGTCGCCTCCTGGATGCTTGGCTATCCGGACGCCGCGCGCGCCGACCTCGATCGTGCGCTTGCGATCGCGCGCGAGACCGGCCGCGCGATCGATTTAATGGTTGTCCTCATCGGCACACAGCTGACCCACATTCAGTCCGGACATTACGCAACGGCGAGGACCCAGCTCGACGAGGGTCTCCGCCTGGCGACCGAAATCGGCGCGTCATACTGGAAGGCCATGGGAGCAATGTACGAGGGCTGCGTCTTCGCCATGACCGGCGAACCCGCGAAAGCCGTGTCGTCGATCATTTCGGCGATCGAGCCTTACCGATCGACGGGCGCGACGCTGTTCATGCCCCTCTACTTGTCCTACCTGGCGCGGGCCTATGCCGAGCTCGGACAATTCGAGGACGCGCGGCGCTCGATCGGCGAAGCCCTCTCAACGCTGCAAACGACCGGGACCAGGTGGCTCGAGGCCGACGTCTATCGCATCCGCGGCGAAATCGCGCTTCTGTCGCCTGAGCGCGACGAAGGTGAAGCGCAGGCCCTGTTCGAACGCGCGCTCGGCGTCGCCCGTGCGCAACACGCCCGCTCCTGGGAGCTCCGCGCGGCGACGAGCCTTGCGCGTCTCTGGCGCGACCAGGGCAGGCGCGCGGAGGCCCGCGCCCTCCTCGCCCCCGTCTACGGCGGGTTTAGCGAAGGTTTCGGCGCCGTGGACCTGAAGCAGGCAAGCGCGCTGCTAGACGAACTCAAGGACGCTCCGTAGCGATCTCCCCTCTGGCCTCGTCCTGAGGAGCGCCGCAAGGCGCGTCTCGAAGGACGCTCCAGAGCAAACGACCGGCGCCTCCCGCTGGATCACCCTTCGAGACGCCGCGCATTCGCGCGGCCCTCAGGATGAGGTCGGCGGTTTTCCGACGATCGCCACGAACGCCGCCCGCACGCGCTTGCGCGCTTCTTCAAGCGCGGCGGCGAACGCTTCGAACTCGGGAAAGCCGCTCGCCGCCGCGATTCGGCGCTTGACCCCGGTCGCCGCCGTGGCTGGATCAAACCGGCCGGACGTAGACAAGCGCATGAACTGCGTCGCGTCGGTGTAAAGCTTGTGCGCGCCGGTCAGGACTTCCGCCTCATCGGGCGCGATCAGGCCCCTTCGGCCCGCCTCTTCGACGACCTTGCGGGTCGAGACGTCGAGGATCGCCGCGTGCTCGTGGGCGAAGGCCAGCTGCAGATATTGCGCGATGAACTCGATGTCGATGAGGCCGCCGGCGACGAGCTTCAGGTCCCAGGCGTCGCTGTCGCCCTTCTCCTTGGCGATGAGCGCACGCATCTCGCGCGTCTCCTGCGCGATCCTCGCCGGGTCGCGCTTCATGGTCAGCGTCCGCCGCACCGTCCCGGCGATGTCGGCGCCGAGGCTCCTGTCGCCGGCGACGAAGCGCGCGCGGGTTAGCGCCATGCGCTCCCAGGTCTCCGCCTCGCGCTCCTGGTAGAGCTTGAACGAGGTCAGTTGGGTCGCGAGCGGTCCCTTCCCCCCGGAGGGTCTGAGCCGCATGTCGACTTCGTACAGGCGACCCGCCTTGGTCGGCGCGGTCAGGGCGGAGATCAGCCGCTGCGTCAGCCGCGCATAGTAGAGCCCGGGGCCGAGCGGCTTCCGGCCGTCCGAATCGGGCGCGTGGCCAGGAAAATCATAGATGAGAATGAGGTCGAGATCGGAGGCCGCGGTCATTTCGCGCGAGCCGAGCTTGCCGAGCGCGACCACGGCGATCCGGCCGCCCGGAATACTCCCATGGTCGTCGGCGAAGGCTTCGACGACGCGGCTCAGCAGCGCCTGGATCAGCCCCTGCGCGAGCGCGCTATAGGCGCGGCCCGCCCGGTCGGGATCGAGGCGCCCCGAAAGAAGACTAAGCCCGATATGGAACATCTCCTCGGCGGCGAAGTCGCGCGCCTTGTCCAGCGCCTCCTCGAGGCTCTGCCCTTGCGACACGTAGGTCTCGGCCCGCGCGCCCATCGCGTCGTCGCCCAAGCTTGAGCCGAGATCGACGGCGCGCGCAGGATCGATCGCCGCGTCGAGCACATGCGGCCTTCTCGCGATCACCTCGGCGAGCCTGGGCGCGCTGCCGAGCACGTCGCCGAACAATTCGCGCACAGAAGCGTTCGAGCGCAGGATCGACAGGAGCTCGACCGAGGCCGGCATGCGCTTGAGCGCCTCGTCGAAGGCGGAAAGCGCGGCGTCCGCGTCGCCCGATCCGGCGAAGGCTTCGAGAAGCGCCGGGGTCAGCTCCGTCAGCACTTCGCGCGCGCGGGCGCTCTGGACCGCCGCGCGCCGGCCGAAGTGCCAGCCGCGCACGGTCTCGGCCGCGGTTTCCGGGCGTTGAAAGCCGAGCGTCCGCAGGGTGGCGAGCGTCTCCGGATCGTCGGTGACGCCGGTGAACACGAGACTGCCAGAGGCTGAGCTCAGCGTCGGCGCGTCCTCAAACAGGCGCGCGTAATGCGTCTCGACCCTCGTCAGGTGATGGGTGAGGTCGCGGGCGAAGCCTTCGAGCCGCGCGTAGCCGCAGAATTTGGCGAAGCGCGCGAGGTCCGCGCGCTCGAAGGGAAGGCGCTGGGTCTGCTCGTCGCCGACCATTTGTAGCCGGTGTTCGACGCGGCGCAGGAACGCATAGGCTTTGCTCAGGTCCTCGACGGCTTCGGCGCTCACCCATTTGTCGGCGTGGAGCTGCCTGAGCATATCGAGCGTGCGCGCCCCGCGCATCTGGGGACGGCGCCCGCCAAAAATGAGCTGCTGGGTCTGGACGAAAAACTCGATCTCGCGGATGCCGCCCCGCCCGAGCTTTACGTCATGCCCGGGCACGACGACCTCGTCGTGGCCGCGCACGGCGTGGATCTGGCGCTTCATCGCATGGATGTCGGCGATCGCGGCATAGTCGAAATACTTGCGCCAGATGAACGGGGCGAGTTCGGCGAGGAAGCGCTGGCCGAGCTTGAGGTCGCCCGCCGCCGGGCGGGCCTTGATGAGCGCGGCGCGCTCCCAGTTCTGGCCGACCGTCTCGTAATAATTGTAGGCGCTGACCGTCGAGAGCGCGACCGGGGTCGAGGCGGGATCGGGCCTGAGCCGCAGGTCGACCCTCAGCACATAGCCGTCGCTGGTCCGCTCAGCCATGAGCCGGACGAGCCCTCGGGTCAGCTTGGCGAACAGCGGCCCCGCCGCCGTCGCGTGCGGAATCGAGGCCGCGCCGGAGTCGTAGAGGACGATCAGGTCGACGTCGCTTGAATAGTTGAGCTCGCGAGCGCCATGCTTGCCGAGTGCGAGCACCACCATGCCCGAGGCTTCCTCGATGTCGGCCGCGTCGGGATCGAGCGTGAGAACTCCGGCGCGCGCGGCTTGGCGCAAAAGGAAAGCGACCGCCGCGCGGACCGCGGTGTCGGCGAAGCGGGTCAAGGCCTCGGTCGCCTGAATGACATCCCAGACGCCGCCGATGTCGGCAAGCGCGATCAGAAGCGCCGATTCGCGTTTTGCGCGGCGCAGCGCGCGCATCAGGTCCGCCTCGTTCTCGTCGCGCCTTTGGCCAAGCGCGGACAAGAGCGCGTCGAGCGATTCGCCCGGCGGACGCTCAAGCAGCCGGCGAAGCCGGTCCGGGTCTTCCCGGACGAGCGCCCACAGGTAAGGCGAATGATCGGCGAGGCCGAGAAGGACGTCGCGCGTCCGCCCGCGTTCGAGTCCGGGCGCAAGTCCCGCGGCCGGCGCGTCCTCGATGAGCGCCTTAAGACGGCGGCGCGCCTCGGCCGGCGCGGCGAGCCGCGGCGCGAGGGCGAGGCCGTCAGCCAGCGGAGCGGTCATTCAGGATGAGGTCGGCTGGCGCGTGGAGTCGAACCGGCTCGTGGACCGCGGGCAAGGTGAGGCGCACGCGAAGCCCGGGCCGGTTGTCCTCGAGCTCGACGGTTCCGCCATGCATGCGCGCCACCGCCGCGGCGAGCGAAAGTCCGAGGCCGGAGCCCGGCCGCGAGCGCGAGCCTTCCAGCCGGATGAACCGGCCGAGCGCCCGCGCCCGGTCGGCCGGCGCGATGCCTGGGCCGCGATCCGCGATGGTCAGCACCGCGGATGCGCCAATTCGCTTGGCCGTCAGGACGACGGCGGGCCGCGCCTCGGCGTCGCTGAGACATTTGCCCGGCGCGCCGTATTTGAGCGCGTTGTCGACGAGATTGGCGATCGCCTGGCCGATCAATTCGCGATTGCCGCGAACGCTCAGCCCCTCCTCGGCGTGGACCGTCAGCGCCACGCCTTCTTCCTCGGCGATCGGCTCGTAAAGCTCGGCCACGCTCCTCGCCGCTTCGCCCACATCGACCGGCTCGAGCGGCCCGAGGTCGCCGCCCGCTTCCGCGCGCGCGATCAGAAGGAGCGCGTTGAAAATTCGGATGAGCGAGTCCGATTCCTCGATCGTCTTCTCCAGCGCCTGGCGATAGGCCGCCGCGTCGCCGCCGAAGGCGAGTGCGGCTTCCGCGTGGTTGCGCAGGCGGGTCAGCGGCGTGCGCAAGTCATGGGCAATGTTGTCGGAAACCTCGCGCAAGCCCTCCATCAGTTCGGAGATCCGTCCCAGCATCTCGTTCAGGCCGACCGCCAGCCGGTCCAGTTCGTCGCCGGAGCCGCTGACCGGCAGGCGGCGGGTGAGGTCGCCGGCCATGATCCCCTGAGCGGAGGTGTTCATGTCGTCGATGCGCTTGAGCACGCGCCGGGCCACGAACAGCGCGCCGAGCGCCCCGAGTGCGGCGAAGAACACCAGCGAAATCGCGAGCGCGTGGACCATCACTCTCCCGATGCGGGCGCGGTCGCCGAGGTCATGCCCGATCAACAGCCGGAAGCCGCCGGGCAGAATGTAGACGCCCACCAACGCCTGGCGCCCGGCGCCGCTCATCCCGCTCCCACGATAGATGATAGGCAGGAAGCCATGGTGCAACAGCACTTCGGCGGGTATCTCATCGACATTGCCGGCGAGCGGCTCGCCGATCGGGTTGGTCAGCAGATAGAGCGAGGCCCCGGGCTCGCGCTTGCGCGCTTCGATAAGGGCCTCGAGCCGTCTCACCCCCGCGTTGTCAAAGACGTCGATGAGACCCTTGGCTTCGGCGTCGATGGTGCGCGCGATCTCCTTGTCCACGAGCGAGGTGACCTGCCAGGCGATGACGGTAAGAACAACCCCGGCGCCGACCGCGCTGAGCACAAGGATCGCCAGCGCGAGGCGGAAGGCGGTGGCGCCGAAGAGCTTACCGAGCGCCGTCACGAATCATGTAGCCTGCGCCGCGGACGGTGCTGAGCAGCGGCGCGTCGAAATCGCGATCGATCTTGGCGCGCAGGCGCGACACGTGCACGTCGATCACGTTGGTCTGCGGATCGAAGTGATAGTCCCACACGTGTTCGAGCAGCATGGTGCGCGTGACCACCTTGCCGGCGTTCTGCATCAGATATTCCAGGAGCCGGAATTCACGCGGCTGCAAGACGATTTCCTCGGAGCGGCGGGTGACCTTGTGCGAGAGCCGGTCGAGCGTGAGGTCGGCGACCCTGAGCACCGTCTCCTCCGGCGCGCCCTTGGGCCCGCGGCGCGCCAGCGCCTCGACCCGGGCGAGAAGCTCGGAGAACGCATAGGGCTTCGACAGATAGTCGTCGCCGCCGGCGCGCAGGCCCTTGACCCGGTCGTCGACCTGTCCGAGCGCGGACAGGATCAGGACCGGCGTCTCGTTCATCTGCTTGCGCAGCGCGCCGACCAGGCTGAGTCCATCCATTTTCGGCAGCATGCGGTCGACGATGGCGACGTCGTAGCCGCCCTCGAGCGCCAGGTCGTATCCGGACAGGCCGTCATTGGCCTCGTCGGCGACGTGGCCTGCTTCGCGAAAGGCCTTTGCCAGATACTGAGCCGCGTCCCGGTCGTCTTCGATGATGAGGATGCGCATGTCCGACATATAGCGAATCCGGAGCGCTTGAGGCAAAAAAGGAGTGGCGGCAGGTCCTCAAGGGGGCTTGATTGGAACCTGCCGCCACCTTGTCGGGGTCGCGCGGGCGGGGATATGTGCGACCGCCGACTTGGACGGAAGGGCGCGCTTAGCGCCGGGCCGGGGACGAGCCCATTAACCCTTCCGTCCATTTCATGTCGGCGTCCTTAAGGACGCCGGGTATTCACGACGCGCGCGCCGGCAGCGTCAGATAGCGCTCCCCATCGTTAGACTTGACGCGCACCAGAACCGACTTCTTGCCGCCCGACTTGGCCGCGGCGATTGCGTCCGCGACCTGGGAGGGCCGGTCGACCGGCTTGCCGGCGACCTCGAGGATCACATCGCCCTGCTTCAGGCCCTTGTCCGCCGCCGCGCCTTCCGGGTCGACCTCCGCGACCACCACGCCGCCGTCCTGTCCATGCCCGGCGCGGAGCGTGAGCCCGAGCTTGGCGAGCGCGGAGCCGGCGTTGTCCTCGGCGCCGCGCGTCTCCATGCTCGCCGTCTTGTCGGCCGGCATGGTTCCCAGCGTCACCTCGACGGTCATCGGCGAGCCGTTGCGGACGAGCGTGAGCTTGACCGTCTTCTTCGGGCCCAGCGCCGCGATCCGGCGGGCGAGGTCGTGCGGATCGGCGACCGTCTCGCCGTCGACTTCGGTGATGACGTCGCCGCTCTTCACCCCCGCGGCGGCGGCGGGCGAATTCCTTTGCGCGGTCGCCACCAGCGCGCCCTTCTCGTCCTTGAGGCCGAGATCGTCGGCCAGATCCGGGGTCACATTCTGAATCTGGACCCCGATCCAGCCGCGAGTGACCGAGCCGTTTTCCTTGAGCTGCTGGACGACGTTCTGCACCACCTCGCTGGCGATCGCGAAGCCGATGCCAACGCTGCCGCCCGAGGGCGAGAAGATCGCAGTGTTGACGCCCACCACCTGGCCTTCGGCGTTGAAGGTGGGCCCGCCGGAATTGCCGTGATTGACCGGCGCGTCGATCTGCAGGAAATCGTCATAGGGCCCGGAGCCGATGTCCCGGCCGCGCGCCGAGACGATGCCCGCGGTCACCGTTCCGCCAAGGCCGAACGGGTTGCCGACCGCGATCACCCAGTCGCCGACCCGCGGCGCGTGGGCGGCGAATGTGACATAGGGGAAGTCGTTCCCTTGCGCCTTCAGAAGCGCGAGGTCGGTCTTGCTGTCGACCCCGATCACCTTGGCCGGCATCGTCTTGCCGTCCGACGTGGTGATGGTCACTTCAGTGGCGTGGTCGACGACATGGTCGTTGGTGACGATGTAGCCGTCGCCCGAGATGAAGAACCCGGACCCCTGCGCCTGGGAGAAATGGCGTCGCGGGGCCCGGTCGCCCTCGCTATTGTTATTGTTGGGCATCCCGAAATGGCGGAAGAAATGGTAAAATGGGCTGTTCTTCGGAATATCCGGCAGCCCGGGTATGCCGTCCGAGTTGTCGTCATCGACCGTGTCGGCGTCGCTGAGCTTGACCTTGCCCGAGACGACCGCCGGCTTCACCCGGTCGACGACGTCGGCGAACGAGGCCGGGCCGGCCGGAGCCTG
>DATNBG010000271.1:0-2692 GCA_035572075.1 Roseiarcus sp.
CGGCCCGCATCACCACCGCGATGGTGAGGAGGACCCAGTTGCCATGCCGCTCGTCGCCGAGCGATTGGGCGATCAGCGCGCCGGCCATCATCGCCAGGGCCAGGCGGACCGAGAATCGCAGCACCGGCGAGTCGAAGCTGACATGCGCAGCGAGGGGGCTTAGCGAGTAGGTCCGTTTCGGGATGAAAGCGGCGAGGTCGACGTCGCCTATAACCGCCCGCGCCGTTTCGTCGTTGGATAGCGCCTTCTCCAGACGCCGGACGTGGCCGAGCGCCAGAACGAGGCGCCGGGTCGCCGCCTCCACCGCCGCGCGCGCGTCCGGATTCTTCTCGCCGGCTTCGAAGCGCACGAACTCGCGCTTCAGGGCGTAGATCGCCCGCTCATGGGTGGGAGGCAGCGCGGGATGAGGGGTGGCGAGGAGCTCGAGGCTCAAATGTGCGAGGTCCGCCGACCCCGTCCGCAAGGCCCGGTCAATTCGCTCGAGCAACGCTCTCGCGGCGGGCGTTTGCCGGATCAGCGCAACCTCGCATTGCGCGGCCACCAATGCGTCAAACGCGTCGAGCAGGACGCCGATCGTGGCCGCGAGGCGCATCCGCTCGCCCTTGTCCCCGGTCCGGTCGAGCAGAAGCGCGCGCGCCGATTGCAATTGCTCGGCGAGCGCCGCCTGCTGGCGGATCGCCGCGCCGTAAGACGCCTCCAGATTGCGGTCGGGATCGAATATGCCCGCGACCGCCCGCAGGTAGATCGAGAATTCGCGGATTGACTCCGAGGCGACGAGGCGCCGGGCGCTGGCGTCGGTAAAGATCGTCGCCACGAGCGCGAACGCGATATAGGCCACGCCGCCGGCGGCGAACAGCGCCTCGATCCGCACCGCGGCCGGAAACGTCTCGCGCGGGAAGCCCAAGACGAAGACCATCGGGATGACCGCCTGCATGGCGACCGCGACCGCCCATCGCCCTAGCCCGGTGACGAGACCGGCGGCGAAGCTGATCGCGCCGATCGTGATCAGCGCGGCCAACGGCCAGGGTAGGGCAATCTGGGTCGCGGCCGTCGCGAGGAGCGCCAGCGCGAAGCCGAAGCCCATCGTTCGCGCCTTTTCCCGCCAGGGCGCGGGGAGGTCCGAGATGCTGGCTGAGATCGCGCCGAGCGTCGCCGGCTGGCCGGCGGCGAAACCGAACAGAGCGGAGGCGACGATGGCGATCGCGATGACGCCAACGCCGACGCTCAATCCGTTGACGATATGCTGGCCGACGAAGAGCCGCGAGAGATTGGGAAGGCGCGGCCAGCGAAGCATGAGCCCCGAGGATTCTAGGCGGCGGTCACGGTCTCTTTCAACGATTGGACCGCGCGCGCCGCGATCGCGTTGAGGCCCGGACGGCCTTGGTCGGCGAAGGCGATGATCTCGCGGACCATCTTCGGCGTCCAGTAGAGGCGCAGATGGGAGGCGGCGCCTGCGACCGCCTCTCGCTCGGGCATCGTGCTGAAGTTTTCGGCGATCTGATTGGCCGTGTGCACGAGTTTGTCGATCTTGCCGGTCGTCAAGCCGCCAATCCTCCGGTCGCTTCGCCGTTCCCGCCCTCGAAGCATAGAGCCTGGTCGCGGCGGGCGACAGCGATCAGGCGAACGCCGAAACGCCGGGCCCGCTCGAGCGCGAGCGAGGTCGGCGCCGAAACCGCGACCAGCGTGCCCGCGCCAAAGATCGCCGCTTTCGCCACCATTTCGAACGAGCAGCGGCTGGTGATGACAAAAAACCCGCCATCCGGTGCGACGCCCGCGCGCGCCAGCGCGCCGATCGCCTTGTCGAGCGCGTTGTGCCGGCCGACGTCCTCGCGGATGAGGACGATGGTCCCCTCCCGTTCGCACCATGCCGCGGCGTGGACGGCGCCGGTCAGGCGATTGAGCGGCTGTCGCGTCTCGAGGTCCTCGAGGGCGGCGCGGATCGCGGCGGGCGCGGGCGGCGGGTGTGGATGGACCGGCGAGGGGGCCGGTATCTGGGAGAAATCCTCGATGCCGCACAGCCCGCAGCCGGTGCGTCCGCTCATCGCCCGCCCGCGCGCCAGATGCGCCTGCAAGCGCTCGCTCGACAGCGCAATTCTGAGCTTCCAGCCATCCTCGACTGGCTCGACCTCGAGGCCACGAACATCGTCGAGGCTTTCGGCGATCTGTTCGGTCAGCGCGAAGCCGCAGGCGAAATCCTCGAGGTCTTGCGGCGTCGCCATCATGACCGCGAAGGGCGCGGCGCCGATGACGATCTGAATCGGCGCCTCGACCGCGATCGCTCGGGTGAAGTCCGGCCCGCTCGCGCCGGACTCGTACGAAAAGGTCCGGACTTTAACGTCGATCGAGCCGGGACCCTCACTCGGCCGCATCGGCCAGCGCCTTCCCGATCCGGCGCAGCGAGACCCCCTCCTCGCGATCGCGCATCTGCCAGTCGGAGATATGGTTGGTGCGCCGCACCTGCACGGCCGTCACCTTGTACTCGGGGCAGCTGGTCGCCCAGTCGGAATAATCGGTCGTCACCACGTTGGCGCCGGTGAGGGGGTGATGGAAGGTCGTATAGACGACGCCCGGCTGCATGCGCTCGCTCACTTTGGCGCGCAACCCGATCTCGCCCATGCGGCTGGTCAGCGCCACGAGATCGCCGTCCCGCACGCCGCGCTGCTCGGCGTCGGAGGGATGGATTTCGAGCACG
>DATNBG010000272.1:0-2809 GCA_035572075.1 Roseiarcus sp.
CGAAGCCGGACCGCAATCCGGGCAAGAGCGTCTCGCCCGCCGGGGTCAACGCAAGCGGGCGAGGACGCCGGCGAAACAGCTTGACCCCGCAATGATCCTCGAGCAGCCGGACATGGTGGCTGATCGCGGTCGGAGTGAGCCCGAGCTCCTCGGCCGCGTCCTTGAAGCTCAACCGTCGCGCCGCCGCCTCAAAAGCGCGCAGCGCGCTCAGCGGCGGCAGGCGTCTCATCGCCCGATCATAGATGAATTTCGCTCATCCATCACCTGACGAATACGATTTTGCCCGGGAGGTCCGTTTTACCGGATAATCCGCACGCACATTGCAGGAGCAAGCCGGACATGACCATGGCGAGCGCACGGGACGTCGAGCGGCAGTCCAGCCTCCGGGAGACCTTCCTCACAGCTTTTCGCCGGCGCTTGTCAGGATCGTTGGTCCTGCCCGGCGATGCCGGCTATCACTCGGCGCGCCGGGTGTGGAACGGCATGATCGACAAGACGCCCGCGGTCATCGCTTATTGCGCCGCCCCGAGCGACGTCGCCGAATCCATCGCCTTTGCCCGCGAGAGCGGCCTCGCGATCGCCGTTCGCGGCGGCGGCCACAACATCGCCGGAAAGTCCCTCTGTGACGACGGTCTTGTGGTCGATCTCTCCCGGATGCGGCGCGTCACGGTCGATTCCGAATCCCGAATTGCGCGCGCTCAAGGCGGCGCGCTGCTCGCCGATCTCGACGTCGCGACTCAGGCGCATGGCCTGGCGACAACGACCGGCGTCAACAGCGACACCGGCCTTGTCGGTTTGACGCTCGGCGGCGGCATCGGCAGGCTCGGGCGCAAGCACGGGCTCAGCTGCGACAACATGCTGTCGGCGGAGGTGGTGACCGCGGACGGGCGAATCCTCCATGCCTCGGAGCACGAAAACGCCGACCTCTTTTGGGCGCTCCGCGGCGGCGGCGGCAATTTCGGCGTCGTCACGGAAGTCGTTTATCGCCTGCATTCGCTTGGACCGATGGTTCTGGCGGGCTCGCTCATCTACCGGTGGCGGGACGCGCGCGCCGCATTGAGGCTCTACGCCGAGTTCGCGGCGGCCGCGCCGGACGACATCTCCGCCGACGCGGCGCTCATGACCCTGCCCGGCGGCGACCGCGGAGTCTCAATATCGGCGTTCCATGCCGGGCCCCTGGAGCAAGCCGAACGCGCGCTCGAGCCATTGCGGAACGCGATCCCGCCGCTCGAGGATCGCATTCGCGCGATCCCCTATGTCGAATTGCAGCGCGCCGGAGACGCGACCTTTCCGCGCGGCGACCGCTTCTTCTGGAAGGCGCAATTCTTGCGGAGCATCCCTGACGCCGCGATCGAGACGCTCATCGACATTTATCCCGCCGCGCCGTCGCCCCGTTCGCTGTTCGTGTTCCAGCAGGTCGGCGGCGCGATCGCCCGCGCTCCCGCCGAACAATCGGCCTACGCGAACCGCGACGCGGCCTTCGACGCATTCCCGGTCTCGATATGGACCGATCCCGCTGAGGACGAAGCCAATGCCGCCTGGGCGGCGGCGGCCTACGAAGCCATGCGGCCGTTCGGGACGAACGGGGTCTATGTCAACAATCTGGGCGATGAAGGCGAGGACCGGGTGAGAGCGGCCTATGGCGCGAATTACCGGCGCCTTGCAGCGCTCAAGCGCAAGTTCGATCCCGCGAATCTCTTCCGCGCCAATCAGAACGTCCGCCCGGCGGACTGAGCGCATGCCGGTGTTCATCGCCCTGTTGCGCGCGGTCAATGTCGGCGGCGCAGGCAAGCTCAAGATGGGCGATCTCAAGCGGCTCTGCGAGAAGGCCGGATTCCGGAAGGTCCGCACCTACATAGCCAGCGGCAACGTGGTCGCCGAGCGGGACGGCTCGGAGCCTGAAGCCAAGGCCGCGCTCGAGGCGGAGCTGAGGGCCTATGCCGGCAAGCCGCTCGGCGTGATCGTGCGGACGGCCGCCGAGATGGCCGAGGTCGTCGTCCACAACCCCTTTCCCGATCGCGCCGCGAACCGCACCGTCGCCATCTTCCTCGACCGCGCCCCCGCCCTCGACGCGCTCAGCGCGGCAAAAGGACAAGCGGACGAGGAGCTGCGCCTCGGCGCGCGCGAGATTTACGTTCACTATCCCGACGGGATCGGCCGCTCGAAGCTCACCATCCCGGCCGCTCGCGACGGAACCGCCCGCAACATGAACACCGTCGCCGGGCTCGCCGTCATGGCCGCGGAATGAGGCGTTCGTCACGCGCCGGGCGCGCGCTGTGTCGATTCGATCGAGCCGCCAAACTGCGTCCGTCTAACGCTTTGATCGAACTAGATATTTTCTAAAAGATGAACATTGTCTTGCGAATTACAGAATCCATTGCTATGGTTATTCATAAGGGAAAATCGAAGCCCAGGTCCGATACGCCCGAGCGCCCCGCGATCGATCGAAGGAGCCGCGCACCGACCGGCTCTGGCGTCTTCGGCGAAACGAAAAACAGGAGCTAAGGCGTTGAAAACGAATAACCCGTGAGAACAGCGAAACGAAAACGGGGCTAAGCCTTTGAAAACAAACGATCCCGCGAAATCGCTGATTCGGCGCTCATAAGGATTCCAAGGGCTTACGACATGCCCTGCGAAACGTTTCGTTTCGCTTGGCGAAATGAGGGGTCCCGTTCTGCCCGTCCTTCAGCCGCCTCGCCGCGCGAAGCGAAACCGCTCGGCCGGCGGCCTCAGAGCCGCCGCCCCACAAATCACATCCGGCGCCGACTCGGAAATGGCGCCGCAACCGATTGAAAAGGCTCGATTCGGA
>DATNBG010000273.1:0-5436 GCA_035572075.1 Roseiarcus sp.
TTTGTTAAAAAACGATTTGTGTTGCAGATTTGATACTATCGAAAGCAGCCTATCGCTCCCCTGCAACTAGCCGGTTGTTGTATTCTACATCATTTAGCCTGATCTGGCCTGATGCGCTCGTCTCAGAACACGCCAGCGCGCAACTCTAAGCTGCAAACGTCTCTTGGCGGCGCGAATGCTTTGCCAAATCGCTGGCAGCTCCGGATGATCTGAATAGTGGAAAATAATTTGATATTTCCGGAAAGAAGCTATGATGCTCGTATGATCGCCAAAGCCGAGACGCCTGTTGCCCCATCCCGTCCGCTGAGCCACGCCGCCATGCCTTTGGGCTGTTTTGGGCGGAGAGAGCGCATGCCGCGAAAAGCGCGAAACGAAAGGACAGTCAAGCCATTGAAAACAAACAATTCCGCGAAATCGTTGATTCGCCGCCGCCAATGATCTCAGGGACTTACGGCCCCGCTGCGAAGCCGCTGGTTTCGCCGAGACGCGGAAAGAGTCGCGCAAGAGCGCAGTCAAGCCGTTGGAATCATTGGCGCGCGTAACGTTGTGCGGGCGCTCGCGAGCGCCTATCCCGTCCTCCGCTTCTTCCTGGTCGTGTGCCCCGTCCGTACTGCGGTCCCGCCCTCGAACCCGACGCTGATCGAATAGACGTCCGCGAGCTGGAGGGTCGGCATCGGCAAGCTGATCGGATCGGTCACGAGGCGAAACTGGCCGGCCGAGACCCCGTCCGTCGTCGCCTCGACCCGGTAGGTCTGCGAGAAGACCGGCTTGTCGTCGCCCTGCCGGGTCACCGTGATCTTCAAGGGCGCGCTGAACGTACCGGCCGATCCTGCCGGCCCGATCACCACCTCGCCCGCCACCCCGATCTTGAGCGCGGCCTGCCCCGGGCCGGCCGGATCGCATTCGCGCGCGGTGTCGCCGATGTTGAACTGGTAGCGCACGGAAGGGTTGTCCGGGCCCCCGACCCGCAGCGCCGCGCCGCCGTCGGCAATGTTCACCTCGGGACAATTGATGTCCTGCGAGGCGACCGGCAGAACCTTCATCTTCTCGCTCGCCGTGCGCGCCGGCTTGCCCGCCACCTGCCGCGGGTTCACTCCCGCGTTGAGGCTCTGGACGTTCGGGTTCTGATGCGAGAAAAATCCGCCGACCGAGTCGCCGACCGAGCTCATCGTGCCGCAGCCGGCAAGACCCAGCGCGGTCACAAGAAGCGCCATGCGAACCAGCGGTGCCATCATTTCGGCTGACTTCGACAATCGTTCGGTTTGGGATTCGTTCGAAGGCTGCGCCTTACCCCGCTCATGGGCTTAAGGCAATTGCTCGTAGGCTTCCTTGAAGCCGGCGAGCGGCGCCTGGATGCCGACGCCCTGCTCGGGCGTCTGGAAGACGCCGAGCGTCGCCGTCTTTCCGGTCTTCAGCTTGTCAAGCAGGCTTTGGTCCATGGCGAGCTGGGCGATGCAGCCGTTGGGAACGCATTGCAGGAAACTCAAGCGCCCCGCATCCGCATTGTCGATCCGTAAACTGATGCCCGGCGGAAGCAGCACCCCGAGCGGAGCGATCACCCGCATGAGGCGCGCCTTGCGGTCGGCGGTGTTGAGCACGATCACCACCAGAATCAAATTCGGCCGCTCCTGGTCGACGACGCTGAGCACGATCGCGCATTGCTCGTGGGCGGCGCCGGGCGGAGTTTCGCACCGGGTCGTCCAATCGCCGTGCTTGCCCCTGACGATGCCCTGCGCCTCCGGCCCGGCGGCAAGCCCGGGCGAGATCGCCAACATGAGGCCGGCGATGAGGCTGAGCAGCGCAAGGCCCGCTTTCGATCGCTTCGTGCCGGTGAGCGCCGTCGTCGCCAAGGGCAATCCTTTCAGTTCAGTCGATGGAGGAGCGCAAGCGTCGGGAGGACGGTTCACGGCTCTCGCCGAAAACCGGCGCAAAAATGAGGCGGGGATAGGCGCCGGAGGGATTGAACCCCTGACCCCGGCCCGTCAAGGCGGAAACATGCAAATTCTCGTAACCGGCCGTCTTCACGTTCAGACCGCCCGGGTTTGATGAGAGCGCGATCAGAGCGCGTCTCGCTCCGCCGATCGGAACGCAAGGTGGCCGACATCACCCGGCGCGATGTCGAGGAGCTCATCCACGCCATCGCCGATGCGACTGCCCGCGCCATCGGCGCGTCTCAAGACCCACCCTTGACTCTTCCGTCTTTTCAGTCCAAAACAAGAACAAACAGTGAACTTACAGGACGTGAGGCCGAATGTCGCCAGGCGGCGGAGCGGAGGCGTTGGCGCGTTTGCGGCGCGTCGTCGCCGAGATCGAGGCGGAAGCCGGCCGCCCCCCGGCGGGCCGGCGGCCCGCGCGGCGCCTGCCGCTTGCGCGCGCGTTCGATGCCGCCCTCGGCGGCGGGCTCGCCGACGACGGCCTGCATGAGATCGCCCCGGCTGGCCCAATGGACGGGGCGGCGGCGATGGCCTTCGCGCTGGCGCTCGCCGCGCGTTTCCTGAGCCTTCGGCCGGCCTCGGCGCTCCTCGTCGGCGAAGGCTTCGCCGCTGAGGAATGGGGCGCGCTTTACGGGCCGGGCCTCGCCGCTCACGGGCTGCCCTTGAGCCGCCTCGTGTTCGTGCGCGCGCCCGACGCGGCTTTGGCCTTCTGGGCGATGGAGGAGGCGCTCAAATGCGGCGCGCCCGCCGCGGTCGTGGGCGAGATCTGGAATCTCAAGACCTATAGCCTCGCCGCCTCGCGCCGCCTCCTGCTCGCCGCGCGAAAGGGCCGGACGCCCGCGCTCCTGGTTCTTGCCAGCGCCCATGGCCAGGCCGGGCGCCTCTCCACCGCCGCCGACACGCGGTTCGAGATCGCCGCGCTGCCCAGCCTGAGAACCCCGGCGGCGGCCGGCCCAGACCTGCCCGGGCCGTTCGCCTGCGGAGCAAGGCTGGTCAAGGCGCGGCTCGCGCGCGCGGGGCCTGAAGCGCCCCTTCGGGCTGTCGACTTAGACCGCGTCATCCGTCTCGAATGGCGAAGCCAGGACCTGACTTTCCAGGACCTGACTTTCAAGGACATCGCTTTCAAGGACACGAGCGTTGATGATGAGGCGATTTCTCTCCCTCTGGCTGCCGCGTCTGGCGACCGATCGCGCGCGACGGCTCAGCGGCGTTGACAAGCGCGCGCCGCTGGTCGCGGTCGCGAAAATCGACAATGCGCAGAGGCTCGTCTCGGTCGACGCGCAAGCGGCGCGGCTCGGCTTGAGCCTAGGCCTTTCGCTCCCCGACGCGCGCGCCCGCTTTCCTCATCTGATCGCGGTCGAGGCTGAGCCTCTCGAAGAGGCGCGGCTTCTCGAGCGCCTCTGCGACTGGTGCTCCCGCTTCACCCCGCTCGCCGGGCTCGATGGACGCGACGGGCTGATGCTCGATATTTCCGGAATCTCCCATCTGTTCGAGGGCGAAGCGGCGCTGATCGAGGATTGTCGTGCGCGGCTTGTCTCGCAGGGAATCACCGTCGCCATCGGCGCCGCCGGCAATCCGCGCGCGGCCTGGGCGCTGGCGCGGTTCTCACGCACGAAAATCGCGCCCGAGCCCATGAGCGACAAGGCGTTCGCCAGGCTCTTTTTCGATCTGCCGCTCGCCGCGCTCGGCCTCGACGAGGAAACCGTCGCCGACATGGCGCGGGCGGGCTTGCGGCGCATCGGCGACATTGCGCTGAGGCCCCGAGCGCCGATCACGGCGCGGTTCGGGCCCGCTCCCGTAGCGCGGCTCGACGCGCTCAAGGGCCTTGAGCGCCTGTCGATTGCGCCGCGCTTCCCGCCGCCGGATTTCTGCGCCGAGCGGCGGTTCGCCTCGCCCATCGAGACAATCGAAGCGATCGAGGCGAGCTTGCGCAAGCTCGCCGGCGATCTGGTCACGCTGCTCGAGCGGCAGGCCAGGGGCGCGCGGCGGATCGAGCTTGCCCTCTATCGCGTCGATGGGCATGTGCGCCGCATCTCCGTCAGGGCCTCCCGGCCGCTCAATGAAGCGCGCGCAATCGTCAGGCTCTTCGCCGAAAAGCTGGCCAGCCCGCACGAGGACGCGATCGACGCCGGCTATGGCGTCGACCTCATACGCCTCGCCTGCCTTACGGCCGAGCCGCTCGCGCCTTCTCAAGCTGAACTCGAGCGCGCGCACGAGGCCGAGCGCGCCCATGCGCTCGCTGAGCTTCTCGACCGGCTCTCCGCGCGGCTCGGAACCCGCGCGGTGACGCGGCGCGAGCTTGTCGAGGCGCATCTGCCCGATGAGGCCGAGGCGGCCGCGCCCGCGACGCTAGCGCCTTTTCCGCTTATGCGGGGATCGCCCCGCCGCGTCTCCTCCCCCCTTGCGGGGGAGGATCAAGGAGGGGGGTCGCGCCGTCCTGCGCGACTAGAGAGTGGCGGCGCATTCGATAACCTTCTTGGCCTGCGCGACCCCCCACCCCTGCCCGCCCCCACAAGAGGGGGCGGGTGCGCTAACGCCGCCGATTTTATTGAAATGCAGCAGGCGCTTGGGCGGGCGCGGATGCGCGGGGACGAGCCCGAGGCGATTACAATGGATTCGCCGGCGCGGCCATTGCGCCTGTTCGCCCGCCCCGAGCCGATCGAGGCCCTGGCCGAGGTTCCAGACGGGCCGCCTTTTCGGTTCCGCTGGCGGCGAGTCCTGCACAATGTCGCCGCCATCGAGGGGCCGGAGCGCATCGCCGCGCCCTGGTGGCGAGGCGAGGCCATGCCGACGCGCGATTATTTCCGCGCCGAGGATACGGAAGGGCGCCGCTTCTGGCTCTATCGCGAGGGCTTGTGGGGCCGTGAAACGGCGCGGGCGAAATGGTTCGTGCATGGGCTGTTCGGGTGAGACTTGGCGCAGGGCGCGATCCTCGATCGCTGACGCGCCCATCCTTCCGTTAACGTCCCCCATCCCTCGCAGCGAACCTCATGCTTCGAGGCCTTTGTGACAAGCAAAGGGCACCGAAAGCTGACGGCCCGGAGGCCATGGCGCCAAAAATGTCCCGCGAGAGCGAATTGTCTTGATAAAATCAGAATGTCCCTCTATAAATATTCCTATGATCGGAAATCAATGCCCCCCGCCGGCGGAGGCGGGGCGCCATCGCGAGGAGGCCCTTAGGGCGTCGGAAGACGCCCGTCCTTTCGGACGGGCTGCGGGCGGACGCCGCGATCCAGAGGCGCCGGGCCCGGCGCCTGCGGCCCTGGATCGCCGCGCTTCGCTCGCGATGACGCTGTTTGGGACGCCTGGCTTGGGAGCTACAATTTTTTACCTTGCATCGCCTGTAACTCATTGAAAAGTCCCGATTCGGAAAAATAAACGCTAGTAAACGCCAGCACTTTTACTAGCGCTTACGAGCATTTATGAGGATTTTACTGGCGTTTGCTGGCGGGAAAATTCGCGAGTGGTTGAGTCCTCGGACCTTGGGCGATGCGGGGTCAAT
>DATNBG010000274.1:0-5095 GCA_035572075.1 Roseiarcus sp.
TTCCGTCCGATCATGATGACCACCATGTCGGCGCTGCTCGGCGCCGTGCCGCTGATGCTGAGCCACGGCGCCGGATCCGAAATGCGTCAGCCGCTCGGCTACACGATGTTCGGCGGCCTTCTGGTCAGCCAGGCGCTGACCCTGTTCACGACCCCGGTCATCTATCTCTATCTCGACCGTCTGTCCCACTGGCTCTCCGGCTCGAGGAAAGGCCGGCCGCCCGCGCCGAATGCGAAGCGCAAGCCTCCTTGGGAGCGCGCGCAAGCGGCGGAGTAAAGGGTAGGGCAAGGGGATCAGTCGCCGATCAGACCCGCGTCGCCCGGGTTGACCGCGAACACGCCGTCGATCTCGCTGAGCTTGTCGACGAGCCTCGCGATCGACCGGCCGCCGCGCAGTTCGAGCGCGACGGTGACGGCCGGCTTCGAGGCGGGGACTGAGTGGGCCGCCTTCCTCCAGGGGCCTCGTGGCGGCGTCGGCGGCCTCCTTTGCGCGGGCCTTGCCGGTGTGCTTGCCGCGCCGGTCGAAGCCGCCGCCGCGCTCGACCTCGACGCCGGTGACGGCGAATTCCTCATGGGTGCAGACGATGAGAATCTCGCGCAGGACGCCCCGCCCGTCCTCGTAGATGACGCGTAGCGACGAGGGCGCCCAGCGCGATTTCGGCAAGAGCCGTTCGAGCGGCCGGAAGCGAACACCACCACGAAATTCGCCGCCGTCACCGCGACCGCGAGCAACGGCAAACCGCCGCCGCAGGCCATGCCCACCGCCGCGGTCACCCAAATGGTGGTCGCGGTGGTGAGGCCGCGCACGAGGTCCTTGCGGATGAAGATGACGCCGCCGTCGATGAAGCCGATGCCGGAGACGATCTGCGCGGCCATGCGCGAAGGGTCGAGAACGACGCGCCCCTGGACGAGCATGTCGGTGAAGCCGTATTTCGAAACCAGCATGATGAGCGCGGAAGCGAGGCCGACGAGGGTGTAGGTGCGCAGCCCCGCGCTCTTCTGCCGGATTTCGCGCTCCGCCCGATCAGCGCGGACAGGACCAGCGCCAGGCCCAGCTCCGCGAATTGCAGCGACCCCTGGCCGAAGGGTTCGGGAAACAGGTAGCTCGACATCGTTCCCTCCGAATCCGGCCGGGCCCGCGACGCCTCCTTCGAAGGCGGCGTCTCGCCAAATTCCCCTCGTCCTGACCAATCCGCCGCCGCCTCGCTCATACGACTCCGCAGGCTTCATCGTCAGGACAATGCCGCTACCAGACGTGCGGCGCGAGGCGGAAGGGCGTCGCGCGCATGTATGCGTCATAGCCTTCGAGATTGGCGCGAAGGAACCGCTCCTCGTTCAAGAGCCGCCAGGCAAACCAGCCGATGAACAGCGGCGCGAAGAGGAGTCCCCACCATGAGCCGAGCGCGAGCGGCGTTCCGAGGAGGGTCAGAATCGCGCCCGAATACATCGGGTGGCGGACGATCGCGTAGGGGCCGGTCGAGACGACCGTCTGACCCTCGACGACCTCGATCGTCGCAGCCGCATAGCGGTTCTCCCTGACCACCAGGAAGTAAACGAGGATACCGAGCGCGCCGAGCGCGTCGCCGAGGATCGAGATCATCGGCGGCACGCGGGGCGACCAGCCGAACCGGTGGTCGAGGACCATGATGACGAGGCCCAGGACGAAGACCATGAGGCCGGCGCCGGTGATGACCTTCTGCGCCGCCGTCTTTTCGGCCGCCGGCCCCGCGCGCAGCCGTCTCTCCAGAAGTTGCTCGTCATGGAGAGCCAAATAGATCGTAACGAGCATCGCCGAGACGGAGAGCGTGCCGGCGAACGCCCATCCTCTCCAGTAGGCGATTGTCCCGGCGGGGATGAAGATGACGGCCAGGAACGCGACAGTTCCGGCAAGGGTCGCGCGGATGGCCCGAAAATAGAGGTGGTCCATGAGCCCTATCCCGGCGCCTGACGCCGACTCGGTGGATCGCACCGGCTCGATCGGGCTCGAAGCGGCCGCAGGGCCCGCGCACAATGTTACGCGCGCCAATGATTTCATGGACTTGTCACCTCCTTTGCGCAACTTTTTTTCTCCCAAAGAGAATGGCGCCGCGAGCGGCGCCATTCGCGAGTCCGAATCGAGCCTTTTCAATCGGTTACGGCGCCAAATCGGCGGTCCTCTCGCGGACAGCCCGTCCGGAAGGACGTGCGTTGCTCGACGCACCAGGGCGAACCGGAAGACGCCGTCTCGCCTGCTCGCGCGGCCCGCTATGCGAGAACTGTTTTCTACATAACAGAAATAGTAACGTCGCCTTTCCTATCTGTCAAGAATTTGTTTGCGAAACCGCCTCGGCGAGGCGCAAAGATCGCGCTTCGCCAATGGCTTAGCGGAGTTCCGCGGTTGCGGCGCCCAACCGCCACGTCCGGCCCGCGCGGGCGCTCCCGCGCCTCCGCCGCCGGTTACGCCCCGAGGTCCCTCGCGATCCAGAACGCCAGCGCCTGGGCGAGCGCAGAGACGCGATAATGGTTCGATTGCTCGATCATTGTCTGGTCGATCGGAGAGGCCGAGTAGGACGTGGTCGCTCGGACCGACCACTGAACGCCGTCGAGCGTCGCCACGCCGCTGATGTTGTCCGGCGACGAGCCGCCGTGAATGGTGGCCCCGGTGTTGGGCCCGAGCGTGAGGTAGTCGATCCTGACGGTCAGCGTGCCGCCTCTCGGGGCGAGCCGGCCGGCGAGGGCCTGGGTGAGCCTGCGAGGCAGCTCCTGCTGCACCCAGGTTGCCGTCGGGTCGCCGGCGTTGGCGCGCAGCGGCGCAACATCGACCCGGATGTTGCGCACCGGAAGGCCTGTCTGAGCCATCGCGGCTCGGTTCGCCATCGCCGCGACAAGCGCAAAAGCGCCGCCCGCCGCAATCGCGGCGCGGCGATCCAATTCCGGAATTGACATGAAGCGGCCCCCTCCAATCACCCCGCGAGCGCGCTCGACTGCGGGACGCTCCGGCGCAATCCATTCTACGCCGGAGCCTGGGCGCGGTTCGCCCCGATCGGCGGCAAAAAAAAGAACCGCCCGATTTCGGGCGGCTCCCAGTCTTCGGCTTAGATGACGCTTAAGGCCACGCGCCGCCGCCGGGCGGCGAAAAAGGCAAGCGACCCAAAGCCGAGCAGCATCATGGCCCAGGTGGACGGTTCGGGAACGGTGATCGCCGCGAACAGGCCATTCGTCTCGCCGTTGAGCCCATCGGTGAAATAGAGGGTCATCGGGTCGCCGCTAGGCCCGCCGCCGCCGAACATCAGGGCCCAAAGCCCGCCCGCCGAATTGCCGGGGCCGTTATCGACGGGGATCGTGCCCACGAACTTGCCGGTCGTCACATTGAAGGCATTGATTTCGCTCGGGCCGACGTAGCTGAAATTGCCGACCAGCAGGTCGTCGCCGAACGCGCCGAAACCGGCTGGCGCAATCGCCATGCCCCACGGTGAGGCAAGCGGGCCGCCGCTGACGAGCCGTTGCAGCAGGTTGCCGTTTTCGTCGAACGTGTCGATAAATCCCATGCCGGCGGTCGCGCCGGTCTGCGCGGGGCGCCCAGCGGGCGCGTAAGCCACGAAAACCTTGCCGCCGATGTCCTCGACGTTGAAAGGCACGAAGCCGGACGGAAGGTTCGGATCGACAAATCCGCCGGAAACGGTGGTCGCCGCGAATGAGCTATCGAACACGTCGATCTTCCCGGTCACACCGTTGGCGGCATAGAGCAGGCCGCCCGCGGTGTTGATGGCCAATCCGGTATAGAGGCCGCCCGACGCCGGCACGACCACCGTCGCGGCGTTTTGGGTGGCGCTATTGATGTTGGACATATTCCAGGCGGAGATCGAACCGTTCAGATTGGCGAAAATGAACACGGCCGGGCCACCGGCGATGCCGAACGACGTCCCCGCATTGGCGACGATCCCGGTCGGTCCGGTGGGGACGCCCCCTCCCGGAACGGCCACGAAGTTCGTATTGGGCCCGGGGGGATTGGGAAAGAAGTCGGCCGGCGCGACGCCGGTCGCGCCGCTCACCGAGAACAGGCTTGACGTGCCGGTGACCTGGTTGTCAACCCAAAATGGGGTCGCCCCCGGAATGGCGGTGAGGCCCCATGTGTTCTTCAGGTTCGGGTCGGTTACCGTGGCGAGGCCGGGGATGTCGGAGGCGAGGTCGGTCTGCCTGAACTGGGCTTGGGCGGTCCCGCCCGCCGCGGCGACGGCGCCGAACCCGGCGGCGGCCAACAGAACAGCTTTGAATGATTTCGTCATGCGGCGTTCCCCTGCGATCGTGGCGTAAGGGCGGCCGCGCGACACGGGCGCGATCCGCCCTGCTTCATCGAGCCGCAAACACCGGGCGGGAGGATTTATTCGCGGGCGAGGGATGAAAATGCGGTCAATGACAAACGAGATGCGTCAATCAACGGTCGGACCGCGGGGCGAAAACGCCCGAAACTGCAACAGGCTCCAGCGCCGCGGAACCCCCCGGGCGGGCGGCGCCTTCGCGGCCTGCCGCGCTGAGGGCGCGAAGAAGAGGGCCGCTCCTCGCGCGACCCTCTTTAACCGTCGCGGGCGCGGAGCCGGGAGGGGCTGCGTCCGCCGCCGCCGCAGGCCGCGTGGCAAAAAACCCCCGCACGGTCAGGGCCTGGCGCGCGAGAGGGCGGCGGCGCGGCCTGCGGCGGCATAGAGGTTGAGCCTCGAATAGACGCCGAAGGCCGATCCGTCGTCGAGAAAGCCGCCGCCCGGTCCCTCCGTCTCGGTCAGGATGCGGTTCGCCTCCTCGAGGCTGAGCTTGGGGAAAGCCGCCGTCAGCAGGTTCCCGGCTTCGGGGGCGATCGCGCCCACGTCCTCGATCCGGCCCGCCGTCTCCGGATGCACGGCGGGCAGCCCGTAGGTCTGGGTCGTCATATAGAAGGCCTCGTTCATCGCCGGCGAATTGAAACGGCCGATGTCCTCGCGCGCACAGACCGCGACCGGTTCGCCGCAAGCCGCCTCGAGCGCATTCTGAAGGTCCGCCCGCGCCGCTGCGACCGCCGCCTTGAAGTCGCCGATGGTCGGCTGGACCTGAGGCTCGGAGGTCGCCGTCGTCATCGCGACATTCTT
>DATNBG010000275.1:0-7567 GCA_035572075.1 Roseiarcus sp.
TCGGGGTCTTCTGAACGCCGAAAGCGTTCCAGAAGCGAGGCGCCGACGGAGTCCAACCCTGTGGTTGCTATAAGAAGAACCACAAACGCGATGGACGGATAGACCCATCATCGTGGGCCACTTCGTCTGTTTTTGTTCCTCGGTCGGCCTCGAACGAGTCAAGCGGGACGCCCTGCATCTCGCTGCGGATAGGCGCGCATGCCTCAACAATGTCCGTCAGGCGAGCTATGGGCGAACGCTGCGCCATCAGAACACTTGTAACGCACCGGCTTCAATCCTCTGCCGCATGGTTTTGTGCAGGCTGTCGCGTGTCATGATGTCGGTCTTGCAGCCGAGAATTTTCGCCGCCGCCTCTTTCACGTCCATGAGGCCGAACAGGCTTAGCTTGCCCCGCTCGTGGTCGAAAAACAGGTCAACATCGGAATCCGCGCCGGCCTCGTCACGGGCCGTCGAGCCGAACAGGTAAAGGTGTTGCACGCCAAGCCGGCGTAACTCGGCTTCATGGGCGCGCAGACGGTTTACGACGGCTTCGCGCTTCATCTTCTCATTATAGCACGTCTGGCGCGCCTGAACGCCGAGAGCATCAAGTCCGACGGAAATCCGCCGCTTCGCGTCGTCATGGCGGCCCGATCTATCCCGTCAGCGCGCGCCCCTCGGCGTTGCTCCGCTGAAAGAGGTCGTAGAGCGCGATCACGCGCCTGCCTTGGGGCGCGGTCAGCGCTTCTTCCGGCGCCCGTCCCGCAAGCACGTCGAGGAAGTGGCGCGTGGACAAGGCGAAGCTCGCGCCCCAGTCAGCGTTGAGGTTATGGAAGGCGCGCACCTCGCCGTCGCGGTAGAGTGTGAGCGCGGGCTCGTCCAGCATGCGGTCGGAGCAGCGCGTGACCTGGATGACGCCTTCCTCGCCCTGGATTTCGAACCGCTCGGCGTCGGCGTAGTAGTCCGTTCGCAAAGTCATCTTCAACGCCAGCGAAACATCCCACATGCCATGCACCGGCGGGTCGATATGGCGCCAGGTCAGCGTCGCTGGCGCATCGTAGACGCCGGCCTTGGTCTCGGTCTGCTCGATGCATGCGAAGCCGTCGCGCACCTCTCCGAACAGCCACAGCGCCACCGCCATCATGTGGTGGCCGTGATCGAACACGATCGGGCCGCCGCGGCCCTCGGCGGCGAGCGCATGACGCCATCTGCTCGTCGCGTCCGGCACCGGCCACGCGTGCGCCCGGTCGGCCATCACCGCCTTCATCCGGAAATGCAGCGGCCTGCCGATCGCGCCCTTAAGCATGAGCTCGCGGGCCCTGACCAGCGGCGGGTAGAAAATAAAGTTCTCGAACACTTTGAGGCGCTTTCCGCTCGCGGCGGCGGCCTCGATCATCCGGTCGCATTCGGCGAGCGTCATCGCCATCGGTTTCTGCACGCTGACATGCGAGCCCGCGGCCAGCGCCGCCGCCGTCATCGCTTCGTGCAGCGGGTGCGGCGTCAGGATTTCGATCAGGTCGAGGTCGTGGCGCAAAAGAGCCTGGAAGTCGCGCGTCGCGTAAGCGCCCGGATGTTCGGCCGCCCGGCGGGCGAGGATATCGGAGTCGGCGTCGCATAAGGCCGAAACCTCCGCCTCGGGATGATCGAGGTAGCCGCGCACATTGAGATCGAATACGCGCCCAAGGCCGACAAATCCCACCCGCAACTTGCGCGCCATGCAGACCCCACTCCTGACGTTAGCGCGGAGAGTCTGGCGGGGGCGGCGGCCGATGTGTCAAGGGGCAGGAGAAGCCGCCGGCTCTGGCCCCGCTAAGGGCGGCTGGAGCGATGGGCCGTTGGGTCGCGTGGGGCGGCGTCCAACACAATATTACCATGCAAATTCGTAGTTATTTCGAGGCGTGAGCCTAAACGGGGTTCCAAGAGCCTGAAATCACTAGGGCCGCGAACTTAAAACGAACCTAACGCCGGCGGGCGCTCGTTGCGCTGTTTCTTCAAGCGGCGCCTCCAGCGATCGCCCAAGGCCAGATGGCTCCATTGTTCGCCGCCCTCCGTTAGAGCGCCGCGGGCGAGGCATCGGCGCGCCGGCGTCGCCCCGCGTTATCCATACGCCTTAACCCGATTCGCGGAATCCGGGGCTCAGCCGCCATCTTTACGCAAACTTGAATGAACCCGGACAACAATTGGAAATCGACGCCAACAAAGACTGAAGGGGCCAGAGCCATTCCATTTGAACGGGTGCACGCTTTGACCACCTCAACCCGGTTTCCGGACGATGAACTTGGTTCGCCAGGACGATTGTGGCGCCCCGACCCGCGCGTCGGCCGCATGAGACGCTATCTCATGAGGTCGTCGCGCCGCGCGCTCCGGCGGTTGATGACGGGCATGATCGAACTCGCCTTGATCGTGGTCCTTATGGCCGGTTTCGTCATCGCGGCGCTCTTCGCGTTGGACCTGGCCAACATGCTGAGATGGTGACCATCATCGCGCCGGGAGGGTGAGGCCGGCGCCGGAAACGGACGGGACGAGGGCTATTTCAGAATCTCGAGGCGCGCCTCTCCGGTCGCCGGATCGACCGTCGCCTGCGCCCGTATCGGGGGAGGGGCGCTCGGATCGATCGGCCCGAGCTTGGCGGCAAGCGCCTCCCAGGTTCCGAGCCTCGGGTTGGCCTCGACGATTCGCCGGACCACGAGGAGCGCGCGGGCGCGCGTCGAGGGGCTTGGCGCGGCGAGCAAGGCCGCGACCGCGGGCAGCGCCGGCGGCCCGCGCGCAATCAGCTCGACCACCGCGGGCGTATATAGGTGATGAAGCTCGTCCGGGTAGTCGTCGATCGCGCGGGCGAGCGCGGAGAGCGCGCGCGGATCGCCGACGCGGCTCAGGCCCTGCGCGGCGAAAGCGCGCATGCGTTCGTCGGCCGCGTCCAGGAACCGCGCGAAGCTCCCGGCGGACCCGGGATCGGCGATCTCTGCGAGACCGCGCAGCGCCTGCAGGCGGACTTCCGGATCGCCTGAATCGAGGGCAAGGCCAAGCGCCGGCGCCGTCGCTCGCCCGCGCCGCACAAGCTCTGCCAGGGCCAGCGCGCGCACGTTGAAGTCCGACGAACCGAGCTGCTCGACAAGCGCGGCCGTCGGCGGCGGAGCGTCGATCATGGCCGGGCGGCCGTCGAGCGGCGGAAAGTGAGGACGACCCGGCGGTTGGCCCAGCGGTTCGCCTCGCGCGTCTGGTCGGCGCCGACGACCGGGTTGCCGCCCTGATCGCCGGTCCCGGCGTTGGTCGTAGCCTCGGTCGAAGCGCCTCGTCCGATCGTGACGGCGCCGAGATGAGCCGTCGCCGGCGCGGGGCCGCCGATGGCTTCCTCCGGGATGCCACGCGCGATCAGCGCGCTCCGCACCGCTTCGGCGCGGCGGAGCGACAGATTGCGATTGTAGTCGCTGTTCCCGCCCTTGATGTCCGCGAAGCCCTCGACGTCCATATGGATGTCGGCGTTGCGCTTGAGATAGGCGGTGAAGGTGTCGATCTTCGCCGCCTCGGCCGCGCTCAGATCGGCGCTGTCGAAGGCGAAGTAGAACGTCACCGGCTCGTGGACGTAGAAGTCGCGATGCCGCTCGAGCGCCTCGTCGAATGTCGCGGAATGTCCGGGCTCGACATGAAGGTACTCGTTGACGACATTTCCGGCGCGCACGCCGAATCCCCAATTGACCGCGCCATAGGTGATCATCGTGTCCTCGCCGAGCGCCACCGACTCGAGGGAGAAGTTCCTTTCGCCCGAGGTCTGGGGAAAATCGAACATCTCCGCCGAGCGGATGTCCGCCGGATCGTTCGATCGCTTGAAACCCGGTATCTGGGCCCCGCTCGGGCCGAACGGATAGCGCGGCGTGAGCGGCGAGCCACGGGCGGCGGCGGGCGGCGCCGGCCCGACGGCGGGCGCGAAAGGCTGATGCAGGACGTCGGTGAAGAACCCGCCCTCGACGCCGCCCAGGACGTCCTCCTGCGTCCGCAAGCCGGGCGAGCCCAAGGCGCCGCGCGGCGCCTGCTGCGTTCCCATCGTCGCGGGATTGACGTCCGCTCCCGACGTGTCGACGTCGCGCACGATCTGGTTGAACGCGATCACGTTCGAGTTCGGCGCGTCCGGCGAAGGGATGAAGCGGATCGTGCCGGAAAGTCCGGAGGGCCCCGGCGGCGTCGCGGCGGCGCCGTTAACGGTGTGCAGGTCGACCTCGAAGCCGCCGAACGGCACGGGATAGCTCGCCGCGAAGCTCGGCTGAATGAGCCGGGACTCCGAGCGGGGCGAAAGGCCGCCGCCGCCGCCGGCCTGTTGGACGACATGCGCCATTTCATGGGCGGTCAGCGCGTCCGAGGCAGGCTTGCGGCCTTCGCCGAAGACGATGTCGCGCCCCTGTGTGAAGGCGCGCGCGCCAAGGCTTGCCGAGAGCCGGTCGGCCTTCGGGCCGGTGTGGACCCGGACGTCGCCGAGGAAAGCGCCGAAATGCGCCTCCATATCCGCCCGGACCGCGCCGTCGAGCGGCGTCCCGGCTTCGCCGACCGCGCGCGCGATGGCGCTCGCGCCGGCCGCTGCCGGGGCCCCCGTCAAGCTCCGGTCCCCGCCCCCCGCGCCGGGAGCGAACGACGCCGCGGCGCGGCTCGCCTCGATCTCGGACGTGTCGCTGCGCGCGCCGACGGTGAAGCGCGCCCGCGCGCCGCGGCGGTGCGCCCATTGCAGGGCCTGGTTGCTCGCTCCGTCAGAGCGGGCTCGCGAGGGACCAAGGTTTGAACGTTTGTCGCCCGACAGCAAGGAGACGCGACCGGCGAGGCGTGCGGATTTCATAGCGCGGACTCCCCGATCCCTTCCTCATCCGCGAGCGGCGCGGGAGGATACCGCAATTCGTCCGCCGTTGCACCGGACATTCCCCGATGGACGTAGGAATGGGCCAACAGCTCAATTATCTCCGAGCGTGGGTTTCGTCTCTCCGAACAGTTTCATCCCGCGGTGCGCATACAAGCGGATAGCCTTTATGCGGGCGTTGAACGCGTCGAGTTGCCACTTGGGGATGCCGATGTTGCGCCCGTAGCCTCGTTCGAGCTTCCAAAGGTAAACGTCTTTGCCGCTCCTGCTGTAATTTCCCCAAACACTCCGGTCGACCGAATGAGTCAGCATGTCGTCGATCGTGCCCGGTTCCAGCTCGATTTCGACCACGATCTGCTGCCCTGGCGCCTCGTGCCACTCCTTGATGATTGGTTGGGCCTCCGCCTTGTTGGCCAGTCCCTGTTGCTCCTGTGAGGCAAGAAGCTCCTCGCGCCGGGCCGTGAGCTTCGAGATCGCCTCCTGGTTCGGCGGCTGCTCCGCCTTCAGCTCGGTGAGGCGCTCGTCGATGCTCCTGAGGCTTTGCTCCCCGCTTTCGACTTCCGCGCCGAAGGCTTTCTCTAGGTCGGCAATGTTCTTCTCGCGAAACAGCGCTGAGTATTGGCTGTCGAGCGACACGAAGCGCTCGCCTTCCGCGCCGCGGATCGGCGGCGGCAGCTTGCCGCTCCGCAACGACTGCGCCGCCTCGTCCCAGCTCATGGTGCGATAGACCGTGTTGGGCGACTCCGGCGTTGGCAGCGGCTGCCCGCCGCCCCGAAAGGGAAAGTCCTCGATCGGCCCCAGCTCATCGGCGATCTGAGCGCTCGCTGCGGGAGGCTTGGCGGTGGCTGGGGCTTTGACCTGAGGAATCGCATCGCCTACCAGGTCCTTCGCGCCGAGGAGATTGAGGGCGAACTCCGCGAGCCCCGTGACGGCGCCCACCACCTGCTCGGTCGTGCCAAGATGAAGCGGCTCGTCGGTCAGAACCGAGCGATTGGCTATGGATTCGAATACTTTGCCGGCGCCGATCGCGTCCAAGAATGCCGCGCTGACTATCGAGAGCGGATTCGAGCCTCCTTCGGTGGCTGACGCCTCCGAGGAACGGGAGATGACATGACTGAGGAATGACGAACTGAGCGTGGCGGCGAACAGGGTTTGGCCCCACGTCGCCGTGCTGACGCCCTGTATGGTGGCAGGAAGGGCGGGAATCTCGGGGACTGCGGCAATGAGGGCCGGCGCGGCCATGATGGCGGTTCCTACCAGGGGCGTCACGACCGCCGCCCTGTTGATCGTGTGGCTGATCGCATTGAACTCGGTGTCTTCGATGCGCTTTTCCCCGGACATGATCTGCACCAGCTCACGCGCCGCTTTCAGCGAGTTAATGGTCGCGGGCCACCATCCACCCATGCTCGCGCCAAGGCGAAACTTGCCGTCAAGACTGGCGACATTCGCCTTCGCCATTCCCACCGTTGTCATTGCGGCCGTCTCGGCCATTCCCGAAAAGCACTCGTCGTACCTGTTAGGCGCGGCGGCAGTCTGCAGCCAGGTGTTCACGACATGGACCAGGTGGGCCGCCCGCGGGATGTCGGGGGGGTTTTCCTTCTCGGTAAGGCTCCAGGCCTCTTCGAGCATCGCGATCGCGTGGTCTACCGTCGTGGGCGGCGAGATTGGCAAAGCACGCCGGCGGTCGCGCTCCTTTTCGAGCCGCGTTAGACTCGCTGGGATCACGCCAGGCTGGTCGCTAGCCATGACCCGCTCCCGCATCTGATCGATTTTCTTACTCAGGTCCGCGTTGGAAACCTTGCTGTATTTCTCCTCGACGCGGGCTTGCGCCTTCGCTTCCGCAGCTTGGGCTTTGACCATTTTTTCGGCCGCGTGAACGTCGCCAGCCTCCGGGAGCACATCCAGGATCTCATCGGTCAGGCACACGCCTTCGTACGGGACAGCGCCGCTCGGGCAGGATTTCGCCGCCGCCGGCTGCGCGACCGGCGCGTCGTCGTCCTCATCGGGAGCGCGTTGGATTGCCGTGGCTCCGCTGCTCTGCTGCACCACGTGCGCCAACTCATGCGACAGCAGTCTCTTGCCTTCGGCCGTTGCGGGCGAGAACTGGTTGTCGGCGAACGCCACATCGGTCCCCATGGTGTAAGCCCGCGCATGCAGCCCTCTCGCGGAGGCTGCCGCACTGGGATCGGTGTGCACGCGGACCTGGCTGAAATCGTGCCCGAGCCGCGGCTCCATGAAAGACCGCGTTGCGGCGTCGAGCGGCTGGCCGGGGGAGCGCAGCGCTTCATGCACGCTGGCGGGCGCTTCGACCGAAGCGGGCGCGGCCGATCCCGCCCGCTTCTTTTGCAGTTTCCTCTCATCCTCGCAGGCCGCGCATTTGCGGCTGATCTGCGGCGGCGCGGATGGAGAACCCGGCGCGCGCATCGCCTGATCGGCGACCCGGTCCGCCTCTTGTTCCAGCGCATCGCCAGACGAGCCGATCGCGAGCTTCGCCTGGATGGCGCCGCGTTTCAGCAGCCGTTGGGTAGCCTGGTTGCCGAGTTCCGGTCCGGGCTGGGGCGCCCGCGCGGCTGGCGCGCGGGACATCGGCGGGCGGACGGCGCTACGCCGCTTTGCCGCCTCGGGCGCGGCGTCTTTCGACGCGGCCATGAGGCCGGCGTTCATTCCGCCGCCATCCTTGCCTCGGGGGACGCGAGCAGCGCTTGGTGCTGGCGGAAGTCGCTCGGGCTGGGCGCCTTGCCCTTCTTCAGG
>DATNBG010000276.1:0-3210 GCA_035572075.1 Roseiarcus sp.
CGCTGAGACAGGGGCCGGTTGACAGGTCCGGCGACGACCGGCGGCAGGCATTCCGGCGGCCGGAAAGTGCGCGTTTGCGCGCGCCAACGATCCTGACAGCTGAACCTTGCTCAGTCAGGCAATCGTTGACGGCTGCCTGCACTTCCGCTTGTGACACGGTCGTTTAAGACAAATCTCGCGTTCCTCGGCGGCTCTACTTTACCATCTTCCTCAATCAATTGGATAATCTCGTATCCTACACTCCGCATGGGTGAAGTGCGCTCGCGGTTGAGCGCCGCACCGCCGCTCTCGCTGGGCTGCAGGAGACTGACGATGTCTGGTCGGGCGTCCGCCGTCAGCCGGTTTTCGCGGCCGTTCGGCTGCTCGCGTCGGGAAGGCGGCGGCGCGACGGTCGCCTGCGCCGCGGCGGCGCCGCTGGTTCTGCTCGCGCTCGCGGTCGGCGCCGACTATGCGAGCGTGTCGCGGTTCAGGACTCGCGTTCAACTGGCCGCTGACGCCGCCTCGCTCGCCGCCGCCGAGGCGATCGCGCGCCATCCCGGCCCCGCGGGCGGCGGCGTCGACGCGCTCGCCGCCCATGTCGCCGAGGCTGTTTTCATGAGCCGCGCCCCCCGCGGCGCCGCGGGGGCGCCGGCCGTCGCGGCGAACAGCCGCGCCGCGGTCGCAATGGCCACCGTCGCCTACGCGGGCGTCGCGCCGAGCAATTTCGGCGCGGCCCTCGGCTATGACGCGATCAGCGTCAGCGCTTCGGCGATCTCGCCCGTCCGCCTCGCCGATTCCCGGTTGACGGCCGCGCGCTAAGGCGGTTGCCCGAGCCTCGCCGCTTACCGCGAGGCGGTCTGGCGCCGGCAGGCGGTCGGCCTGGCGCGGCCGGCGCCGGCTTTGGCTGAAGGCCCGCCTTGCGCCCTTGCCGCCGGCCCGGCCCTCGACTAGACCCGAAGCCGATGACCAGGATTGTGCCGTTGCTCGCCGGCATTCTCGGCGTCGTGTTCCTCGCGATCGCGGCGGTCTACTGGCTGACCCCCGCGGGCGGCTTGCCCAGTTTTCTCCCAGGGTTTGACGCCGGATCCGATGACGTGCACATCAAGCACGCGCTGGCTTCGCTCATCGTCGCGCTCGCCCTGTTTGCTATGGCCATCATCTGGTTCCAGCTCACCGCCGAGGATTACTAGCCCGCGCCCTGTGTTCGCGCCAGGCCGTCAGCGCCTCGCGCGCGAAGCGCCGGCGCTTGCGCCGGGCGTCAAGCGCCGGTATGCAATTTCGGTCGGGGACCTGGAATCGGGGTTGATGCGTGGGGGCGGGGCGGCGAGCGGTCGTTCTTTGCGGACTCCTGTGGGCCGCGCTCGCGGCCGCGCCTGCTGTCGCCGCCGACATGTCCAGCCTCGGCATCGAAACGGCGCCAGCGCCCGCGCCGGTCATCGCCCCTGGACCGAGCACGTACATCAATTTCCTGGATGAGGCGCGCTTCGGCGTCTACGCCCACAATTGGATTCACGACGAGAATTCGCCGGTCGACCTGTCGGTGGAAGTCCTTTCGTCGCCGATCGGCTATCCCAACAACATCGGCGGCCAATGGTTCTCCTGGTTCTTCAATCCGCGCATCAACATCGGCGGCATGATCAACACGGGCGGCAAGACGAGCTACGGCTTCGCCGGGTTCACCTGGCGCATTCCGATCTATAAGGGCTTCTTCTTCGAGGGCGAGCTCGGCGGCGCCGTCAACACCTCGCCGCTGAGGGACGAGCCGGGCCGCGTCAACACCGGCTGCCGCTGGGATTTCCGCGAATCGGGCGGCTTCGGCTACCAGTTCAATGAGCACTGGGATGTCATCGCCAATGTCGAGCATATTTCGCACGCCAGCTTCTGCACCAGCACCAACCCGGGCTTGACGCAGGTCGGCGCGAGGATCGGCTACAGGTTCTGAGGGAACGCGCGGCGGGTGGATCGCAACCGCGCCTACGGCGCCTTCTAATTCAGGTGGCCGGCCGCCGGAGCCCATCTTCTATACGAGCGAACACCCCTTCGGCTGGAAAAGTCCGCCCGGAAGCCCGACCTTCTTCGATCGTTCGGCGAATGTCGTCAACGGTGAGTTGGCGCGCTCGTGCGATGGTCGCGGCGGATCAGGTCGCGCACATAATCGCTGACGCTTGCATATTCGCCAGTTTCGATACGAGTCTGGACCCAGTCCCGCAGGGAGTCAGGGACCGACATGTTCATCGAAGCCATTGGGCCTTCCTCCGGACAGTATGGCATCATTTGACGCCTAATGCCATGCAATCCAGCCGGCGGCCTTCCCGCTGGCAAACTCGCGCGTCAAGATTGCCCGCGTCAAAGCTACGCCATCTGGTTGTGCTGGCCGGCGGTCCGAAGCGGAACACGCTGCACACCGATAGAGGCGCAACGGTCCAAGCTACCACTCGACCGTTTCGTCCGAGCCGCCGAAGCGCGCGGGCAAGCCCTTGTAATGGGGAAGGTCGTCGACCACGGGGCGGACGGCGAAGCGGCAGTGCATGTGGAAGGCGGGCCGGAATTCGTCCGGCGGGAACAGGAATCCATTGACGCCCCGCAGGCGCTTGGCCTCGACATCGATAAAGAGCCGCGTCCCGCATTCGCGGCAGGTGACGCGCGGATTGCGCTTGAGTTTCCACCTGAGCGGATCGCCGCGGACGACCTTGACCGCATCCGCGGGATAGACCGATTCCGGCGCATAGGCGCCGCCGTGGACGGCCTGACAATCGTCGCAATGGCAGTAGAACTGGACGATCGGCGCGGCGGTGATTTCGATTTCGGCCGCCCCGCAGCGGCATTGGATTTTCGTCATTCGCTCGGCTTCCGGTTCATTGTTAGGCGACTTCTCCGAAGTCTTTCGCGGAGACGGTTTTTCGGCTAGTAGGCGCGGCTTAAGGCCGCCTCTGATGACGGCCTCGCGCGCCGCCGCTCACGAAGCCTGAGATGGAATGCGGCCTTCCGGCTGATTTCAGTCGCGAAGGGCCCTCCTTTCGTGCAAGGGCGTCAGCCTGCCCGCCGAGCCTAGGAACCTTATGCCCAAACGGACCGATATTTCCACCATTCTCATCATCGGCGCGGGCCCGATCATCATCGGCCAGGCGTGCGAATTCGACTATTCAGGGACGCAGGCCTGCAAGGCGTTGCGCGCTGAAGGCTATCGCATCGTCCTCATCAACTCCAATCCCGCCACCATCATGACCGACC
>DATNBG010000277.1:0-16399 GCA_035572075.1 Roseiarcus sp.
GCAGAGCAGGATGTGCGGCTGGACGCCGATCGAGCGCAATTCCTTGACCGAGTGCTGGGTCGGCTTGGTCTTGAGCTCGCCGGCGGTCGGGATGAACGGCAGAAGCGTGAGATGGATGTAGACGACATGGCCGCGCGGCAGATCGTTGCCGAGCTGCCGGATCGCCTCGAAGAACGGCAGCCCCTCGATGTCGCCGACCGTACCGCCGATCTCCACCAGAACGAAATCGACGCCGTCATTGCCCTCGAGGATGAAATCCTTGATCGCGTTGGTGACGTGGGGAATGACCTGCACCGTCGCGCCGAGGAAGTCGCCGCGCCGCTCTTTCGCGATCAATTCCTGATAGACGCGGCCCGCGGTGATATTGTCCTGCTTATTGGCGCTGCGCCCGGTGAAGCGCTCGTAATGGCCGAGGTCGAGGTCGGTCTCGGCGCCGTCGTCGGTGACGAACACTTCGCCGTGCTGGGTCGGGCTCATCGTGCCCGGATCGACGTTGAGATAAGGGTCGAGCTTGCGCAGGCGGACCGTATAGCCGCGCGCCTGCAGGAGCGCGCCCAAGGCCGCTGATGCGAGACCCTTGCCGAGAGAGGAGACCACGCCGCCGGTGACGAAAATATACCGCGCCATGGGATTTGACCCATAGCCGATCGCCGCCGATTCGGCGAGGAGGAAATTTGGCGAGGCGCGCGCGGTTTGCGCCCGCAGGTCTTAAGGACGCTGAGGGCGCGGGCGGGTCAATCCCAGGCGAGCCCTACGAGCCGTGCTTTTCGGAGACCCTCAGGATGTCGGTCCCTTCCTTCCGAACCCCGTCCAGCTCGTCCGGATCGAGGCCGAGCGCACGGAGGATCGTCGGCGCGATCTGTGTGGTGTAGACGCGGCCCTCGACCGTCGCCGGCTTCAGCTGGGGCGACGAGAGCAAAAGCAGCACGTTGCGGTCGTCGTTCGAGAAGCCGCCGTGCTCGGCGAGCTTCGAGCCGCCGGTGCAGATCACGCCGTGGTTGGTGATCGCGATGAAGTCGGGCGTGCGGCTGTCCTTGAAGGGGTCCTGATAGAACTTCTTCAATTCGTCGCGATCGAGCAACTCCTTGATCTGCAGCTGCGAGGCGTGGGCCTCGATATAGTCTTTGGCCTCGTCATAGTACTTTTTGCGCGTGGCGGGGTCGGCGCCTTGCTGCTTCTCCGGCGAGAGCCACACGAGGGCTTCGTCGTCGCAGATCTCGAACCCGTTGGGGCTAAAGCCCGGGGTCGAACCATAGGCGGCGTCCGAGATCGCCTTGCGCAGGCTGCGGTCGATCGGCGACTGCCCGTGCTTGGCGCTGACGATCACGAGGGTTTTGTCGTCGATACGCTGCGCCCAGAGTTCCTTCATGAACTTGCCGAGGGCCTGGTCCACGAACTCAAACTGCAGGGTGAGCGCTTTCCCGGGCGTGGCGTTGGCGTCGAGATAGCCGCCGACGAGCGTCTTGTCGACGTCGGCGTCGCCGGACTTGGCGAGCTTCTGTCCGACGCTGACCGCCTGGAAATTCATGCCGAAGACAGCCGGCACGCCCGTCTTGGTCGTCCGCGTGCTGTTGTAGCCGTCGATCCAGTTGAGGACGGCGTTGACCTTGAGCGTGTCGTAGCTCCTGACGCCGGTGTAGCTCGTGGTGTAGTCGTCGCCGACCTGCGCGCCGGGATCGATTGTGTCCTGCGAATTGATCTCGGGTGCGAACAGTTCGTCGAGCCCCTTGCCCGACGGGCCGGCAAGGTCCTCGTAGGCGGGGTGCTTGTCGGACCATGCGGTTCGGCGGCCGGCGGCCTTGATGATTTCGAAGATCGTGTTGTCGCGGACATATTCGTGCGGGAAGACCGGCACGCACTTCCCGTCGACCAGCTTGCGCTGCATGTTGTCGGGATCGAGCTGCGTGTAGACTTGGCCGAGTGTCCCGCCGCCGGTGTAGTCGGCCACGAGTGCGGTCGAGAAATTATAGGACGTGTCGAGCTCCTCGAAATTCGTGAGCTCGGTTCCCGCCGGACCGGTGCAGCCGGGGTCCGCCAGGCCTTGGCTGGTGTAGAACGCCCTAGAGGGATATTCCGAGCGATCATAGCTGTCGTCGTAGAAGAGGCCGGCTGTCTTCGGCGTGCCTCCGGTGACCTGAGCCAGCATGCCGGGATAGCTGTCCGACGGAGCGGTCGTGTACGCGCCAGGGTATTGTACGCCGTGAGCCGCGAGCTTGGCGAAATTGCCATTCGGATGCGACGCGATCCAGTTCTTCAGGTCGATCGCATGCATGCCGTCGACGCTGATGAGCAGGACGTGCTTGTAGCGCGGCTCCACCGCGGGCCGGCCTTCGTCCGCGAAAGCGACGGCCGACGAAAGGAAGCTCGAGGCAAGCAGCGACGCCGCAAGGGCGCGGACGCGGTGGTGTTTCATGCGCACTCCCAACCATTGTTGAATCGCGCGGCAGTTTCCGCGCGAATTCGGCACGGTAGGACACGTTTGCGAAACGGCAGCGACGCGAACGTTACGGAAATATGAAGGCTGTGCGACAAGCCGGCTCTTGGCGCCCGCGCCGGATGCGCAGAGAATTCGCGATCCTGATCGGGAACCGCGGTGGGAAGGTCGCAGAAATGACGGCGAGCGAGTTCACGCTTCGCGCCGACGACGGAGCGAGCCTCTTCGCCCGCCGCTGGCTTCCCGAGGGACACGTGCGGGCGGTTCTGCAGATCGCGCACGGGCTCAGCGAGCATAGCGGCCGCTACGCGCGCTTGGCCCACGCGCTCAACGCCGCTGGCTACGCGGCTTACGCGGCGGACCTGCGCGGCCACGGACCCAACGCCGCCCAAGCCGATCTCGGCCATTTCGCCGACGAAGGGGGATGGGGCAAGGTGGTCGGCGACCTGTGGACCCTGAACCGCGCAATCGCCGCCGAGCAGCCGGGGGCGCCAATCATGTTCCTCGGCCATTCGCTCGGCTCGTTCCTCGCGCGCTCCTTCCTGGCCCAGCATTCGGACGCGCTCGCCGGCGCCGCCCTCTCCGGGTCGAGCGGCAAGCCGCCGCCGATCGCCGCGCTCGGCCGGATCGTCGCCCGCGAGGAGCGGCTGCGCTTAAGCAGGCGCGGCAAGAGCGACCCGATCTTCGCGATGTGGTTCGGCGGCTTCAACAAGGCGTTCAGCCCCGCGCGCACCCCCTTCGACTGGCTCTCGCGCGACGAGAGGGAGGTCGACGCCTATATCGGCGATCCGCTTTGCGGCCTGCCGTTCACCACCCAGCTCGCGATCGACGTGCTCGACGCGCTGCCGCGCGTAACGAGCCGGGAGAACCTCGCCGCGATCCGCAAGGATATGCCGATCTACGTGTTCTCCGGCGAGCGCGATCCGGTCGGGGCCAACATCAAGGGCCTCATTGCGGATTTGAAGGCCGCGGGCTTCACGAGGCTGACGACCCGCCTCTATCCAGGCGCGCGGCACGAGACGCTGAACGAGACCAACCGCGACGAGGTGACCCGCGACCTCATCGCCTGGCTCGACGGGGTGGCGGGCGAGTGAGGCGCGCCTCCGCGCCCGCCGTCTTGGCGCCGGCCGATCCTTCAAGGGCGGGCCACCTCATTCCCGCCCGCGCTCGCTCCGGTCAGCCGCAGACCTTTCCCCAATGTTCGACCATCGGGCCGCCGGGCTTCTTCCTCGCCCTATACTTGAAGACAAAGGAGACAAAACCGCCATCGGGGAGAACGACCGTCTGCCGGTAGTGATCGCCGGTTTGGATCACGCCCGGTTCGGGCGCCGACCATTTGTGGCGCCGGGGCCCGTGCCGATTGTTCGAGAACCCGCCGTCGGCCGCATAGAGCCCCCAATGGCCATTTTCCCAGCAGATTGTCTTGCCGCTAATGTCCCTGGCCGTCACCGGCCGCCCCTGCGGCGGCAGGAGCGATTAAGCGAGCGTGCCGGTCACGCAAAGACATCCGCAAGCGAGGGCGAGGGCAAAGCGCGAAACGGACGCGCGCCGTCCCGCCCCCGGCCGATCGATCATGGAACCGCCTGTTTGCTGAGGACCCGAGCAAGCAAGGTCGCTCTTTCGTCCCAATCAGTCAACAGCCGTCAGTTGTATAAATTGGGATCGGCGACGCGTCCTCCAATCTAGCTTGTGCCCCCGCCCGCCGGCTCGGGCCGGACGTGGCGGGATTTCCGGGAGCGCAGGCGCGCGGCGCCCTGCGCGGTGTTCAGGGTGTGGGCCGCATTGATGAGCGCGAGATGCGAGAACGCCTGGGGGAAGTTGCCGAGCTGGCGACGCTCATGGGGATCGTATTCCTCCGCCAAAAGCCCCACGTCGTTGCGCAACGCGATCAGCCGCTCGAACAGCGCGTGCGCCTCCTCGGTGCGCCCGAGCAGCACGTAATTGTCGATCAGCCAGAAGCTGCAGGCGAGGAACGCGCCTTCGCCTGCCGGCAGGCCGTCCACCCCGGCCTCGCTGTCATAGCGCATCACGAAACCGTCGCGAACGAGCTTGCGCTCGACGGCGGCGACGGTGCTTCGCACGCGGGGGTCGTCGGCCGGCAGAAAGCCGACGATGGGGATCAGCAGGACGCTCGCGTCCAGCGCCGGATCGCCGAACGCCTGGACGAACGCGTTTTGCCCGGGATCAAATCCGCGCTCGCAGACTTCCCGATGAATCGCAGAGCGGACTTCCCGCCAGCGCTCGAGCGGCCCTTCGAGCCCGAATTCCTCGATCGAGCGCACCGCGCGATCGAACGCCACCCACGCCATCACCTTCGAATGGGTGAAATGGCGCGGGCCCCCCCGCACCTCCCAGATGCCCTCGTCAGGGTCCCGCCAGATTTTCTCGAGATGGAGGAGGAGCGCGCATTCCAGCGCCCAGGTCGCCTCGCTGGTTGCGAGACCCGCGTGGCGGGCGACGTAGAAGGCGTCGAGCACTTCGCCATAGACGTCGAGCTGGAGCTGTTTGGCCGCCCCGTTGCCGACCCGGACGGGGCTTGCGCCTTCGTAGCCCGGGAGCCAGGGAATCTCGTATTCGTCGATCCGCCGCTCGCCCGCGACGCCATACATGATCTGCAGGTCGTCCGGGGCGCCGGCGGCCGCGCGCAGCAGCCACTCGTGCCATGCCTTCGCCCCGTCGAGAAAGCCGGCCCCGATCAGCGCATAAAGGGTGAGGGTCGCGTCCCGCAGCCAGCAGTATCGATAGTCCCAATTGCGCGGGCCGCCGATCTTTTCGGGCAGCGAGGTCGTTCCGGCCGCGACGATGCCTCCGGTCTCCCAATGCGCGAGCGCCTTCAGGGTCAGAAGCGAGCGAAGGACGGCCTTGCCCCAGCGCGCGGGCGGCTTGAAACCCGCCGCCCAGCCGGTCCAGAAGGAGTGGACCTGTTTGCGCGCGGCCGCGAGCTCCTCCCCCGAGAGCGGCGGGGGCGCGGCGCGGAACGACGCCGACCAGTTGAGAACGAAGCTCGCCTCCCTGCCCTCCCGAACCATGAAGTCGCCGACGGTGCGAAAACCCTCTCCGCGCGTTTTGACCGCCGTATCGAGCAAAAGCCGGTCCGGGCCGGCGATGAACTGAAGCCGCCCGTCCTCCTGGGTCACCCAGGGCACGATCGAGCCGTAGTCGAACCGCACGACGATCTCGGTCCGCATGGCGACCTCGCCCTTGAGGCCCCTGACGATGCGCATGAGCTCCGACGACCCGTCGCGGCGGTACATGAAGTCGGTGAGAGAGACCGATCCGTCCGCGGTCGTGAACCGAGTTTCCAGGATCAGGGTGTCGCCGAGGTATCGCCGCGTGACCCGAACCTCGTTTTGCTTGGGCGCGATCAGCCAGCGTCCGTGCTCGGGGCCGCCGAGGAGCGCGGAGAAGCACGCGCCGCTGTCGAAACGGGGCAGGCATAGCCAGTCGATCGAGCCGTCGCGCCCGACCAGCGCAATCGTCTCGCAATTGCCGATGACGGCGTAGTCCTCGATCCGAAGCGCCATCCGAGTCCTTCAGCCCCAGTACGGGAACAATAGTAGAGCCACACCGTTTCGAGGCAAACCGCCGCTCGCATTTCCCGGACGGCGCCCGGGATTGGTTAAAGAATCCTGAACCTCGTCGGCCGGATCGACGCCGGGCGTGCTATAAGGGCCGCCGTTCGCGTTGAGTAGGAGTTCCCATGGCCCCGTCCCGCCCCTACTGGAAAGGCTATCTCAAGCTTTCCCTCGTCTCCTGCCCGATCGCGCTCTACACCGCGACCTCGCCGGGCGAGCGGATCGCTTTCCGGCAAATCAACAAGAAGACCGGCCACCGCCTCCGCCAGCAGCTGATCGACGACGAGACGGGCGAGCCGATCGAACCCGACGACAAGGGGCGGGGCTACGAGGTCGACAAGGGCGTCTACCTGCAAGTCGAGGACGAGGAGCTCGACGCGATCGCGATCGAGAGCAGCCATACGATCGACATCGACAGCTTCGTGCCGAAATCCGAGATCGACGAGCGTTATATCGAGAGCCCCTACTACCTCATTCCGGAGGGCAAGGTGGCGCTTGAGGCGTTCGCGGTCATCCGCGACGCGATGCGCGGCAAGGGCATGGTCGCGCTGGGGCGGGTGGTCTTATCCAAGCGCGAACGGCCGATCATGCTTCAGCCCCGCGGCAAGGGCCTGCTCGGGGCGACGCTCAGATACCCTTACGAGGTTCGGGACGAAGCGATCTATTTCAACGACATCGCGGAGATTCAAATTCCGAAGGACATGCTCGCCCTCGCCGAGCATATTCTCGAAAGCAAAGCGGCGAGCTTCGATCCGTCGCAATTCCACGACCGCTATGAAGAAGCGATCGTGACCATGCTGAACGAGAAGAAGGCGGGGATGCCGGTCGCCAAGGAGCGGCCGAAGCCGAGAATCGTCGCCGGCACGGACCTTATGGCGGCCTTGCGCCAGAGCATCGAGACCGCCAAGGAGGCCCAGCCGAAGGCGGCCGCCAAGCCGGCCCCGCCGGCCGCCGCGGCGCCCGCCGCGAAGCCCACCCCGATCGCTAAAGGCAAGCGGGCGGCGAAGGGCAGCTCGGACCAGCGCGAGATGCTGCTGCCGATCGCCGGCGGCGCGCCGCCAAAGAAGGCGGGCGCAGCAAAGGAAGCCTCGGAGAAACCGGCGCAAAAATCCGCCGCGCGGAAAAAGGCGGGATAGCCTCGCCTTGATAAGGCGGCTCTCAAATCCCGCCGAGCCCGCGCTTCTGACCCCACGTGCCTTCCACCGCCCTCATGCCTCGAGGGCCGTGCGCAGCACGCGCCTTCGGCGCTCCTCAGGACGAGGCTGGAAGCTGGTCGAGATCGGCGATCAAGCCCGGCCCGGCCGGTTTCCACTTGAGCTTTCTCTGCGTTTCAGCGCTGGACGCGGGCATGTCGAGCCCGGCGAACATGCCGAGCCAGCCGAAAAAGGCTTGCGCCTCTTTGGGGGCGATGGACTTGACCGGCAGGCTCAGGCGCCGGCCAATGGCTTCCGCGATGTCGCGCATCGGGACCCCTTCCTCGGCGACCGCGTGATATTTTGCGTCCGGCTCGGCCTTCTCGATCGCGAGCCTGTAGAGCCGGGCGACATCGAGGACATGGGCCGCCGGCCAGCGATTGAGCCCGTCTCCGACATAAGCGCACACGCCCTGCTCGCGATAGATCGCAATCGCCGGGCTGATGAGACCCTGCCTGACCGGATCGTGAACCTGCGGCAGCCGCACCACCGACACGTTGACCCCATCCGCTGCGACGGAAGCGGCCGCCTCCTCGGAGGCCGCGCGAGGATGTTTCTCGGAACCGGCGGTCGGATTGTCTTCTTTTGCCGGTTCGCCGGGCGCGGCGTTGGCGATTGCCGTCCCCGAAGTCACGATTAGCGGGCGCCCGGAGCCGGCGAGACCCGCGCCCAGCGCCTTGATGACCCGCCGGTCGTCCTCGCAATTCTGGACGAAGCGCGAAAAGTCGTGGTTGAAGGCCAGATGGATGATTCCGTCCGATCGGGCGGCGCCGTCCTTCAAACTGTCCGGCTCCGCGATCGATCCTCGATAGACCTCGGCGCCGGCGGCCGCGAGCGCCGGCGCCTTGTCGTCCGAACGGCAGAGGCCGATCACCTGGTGGCCCGCGCCGATCAGTTCCTTGACGACGGCGGAGCCGATGAATCCGGTCGCGCCAGTGATAAAGACACGCATCTCGAAGAGTCTCCAGGTTTCGCCGGAGACACATGTGCGCCCGGGTGCTATTATGTTAAAGTAGTGAGTTTATCATGGTATAAAGGCTAACAGAATGGACGAGCGCGCTGCCGCCGAGAACCTGCTCGGGACCTATCTCAGGGATCGCCGCCTGAAGCTCGATCCATCCTCGTTCGGCTTCCCCGCGGGGCGCCGACGCACGCCTGGGCTGCGCCGCGAGGAGGTGGCGAGCCGCGCCAATATCAGCCCGACCTGGTACACCTGGCTCGAGCAGGGGCGCGGCGGCGCCCCCTCGGCGGAGGTCCTCGACCGGATCGCCCGCGCGCTGGTTTTGACCGACGTCGAGCGCGAGCATCTGTTCCTGGTCGGGCTTGGCCGGCCGCCCGAGGCTCGCTACCATGCGGCGCAGGGCGTGACGCCGAGGCTGCAGCGCGTTCTCGACGCGCTGGACCCGAGCCCCGCCCTGATCAGGACCGCGATATGGGATGTCGTGGCGTGGAACCGGGCGGCGACCGTGATGCTGGTCGACTATGGATCGCTGCCGCCCGAGCAGCGCAACATCCTGCGCTTCATCTTTCTCGATCCGCGCGCCCGCGCCGCGCAATACGACTGGGAAAGCGTGGCGCGGTTCGTCCTGGGCGCGTTCCGGGTGGACGCAATCCGCGCCGGCGCCGCGGCGGAGGTCGAGCCTCTCGTCGATGAGCTCTGCCGGCTCAGTCCCGAGTTCAAGGCGATGTGGCGCGAGAACGACGTTCGCGGCCCTCACGGCGAGGCCGTCAAGCACATCCGACACCCGGTTCTCGGGCCGCTCGCGTTCGAATTTTCGGCCTTCCTGGTCGACGGCCGGACGGACCTCGCCATGGTGGTCTACAATCCGTCGACGCCCAAGGACGCCGAGCGGATCCGGTCGCTCATCGAATCCCGGGCCGCGGACGAGGCCCGGGCTTTGGAAGCGAGGCTTGACGAGGTCGCCGCGCCGCCGCCGACGCTGGAGGCCATGCCACAACCCCCTGCCATTTCGGCGAGGTCATGATGAGACCGGGTTTCGCCCTTGCGGGTCTTGCGCTTGCCAGTGTTGCGCCCGGCTTTTCGCTCGCGGGGGGCGGGCCTGCGCCCGCCCTTGGGCAGATTGCCGACGGTCGGGCGATCGCGCTCAGAATATGCGGGGCCTGCCACGTCGTGGCCGACGATCAGGCGGTCGCGCCGACGCTCAAGCCGCCTGCGCCGCCCTTCGCCGAGATCGCGGCGCGGCCCAATGTGACCGAAGCCTTCTTGCGCGATTTTCTCGCCAAGCCCCATGGCGCGGCTCGGACCTCGAGCGCCATGCCCGCCTTTCTGATGGGGAGCCATCAGGCCGACGCCGCCATCGCCTATCTGATGAGTCTCAAGCCGGGGAAGTGAGCGCGGACGAGCGAGGCGCGGACGGCCGGCGGCCAAAGCGTCCGCCTACGATCCGCAGCGGCGTGCGCGATTAACCGATCGCTAAGACATCAATCAATAACCTCCTGTCGCGGCATGGTCAGCCCGCGCGAGATGTGAGGGCGCTCACATCCGGTTTCGGCTGATCGTGGGATTGACAAAGTATTGACAGGTTCGCGGATCGCGTTTGTGGCGCGTGCGCGCCGGCGGGGCGGCGGGGACGGGGGCAATGCAATATCTTCTGATTCTTCTTGTGGCGCTCACGATGGCGTGCGGGGCCGCGGCGGGCGTGACCATCGCGTTCGCGCCGGCTTACGCGGACGCGAGCACGAACGGCTATTAGGCCGGCTCGGCGCCGGCCGCGATGGCGTCGAGCGCCGCCAGCATGTCGGGCTTTAGCTCGAGGCTGGCCGCCGCCAGGTTCTCACGCAAATGCTCGACCGACGAAGTGCCCGGAATGAGCAGGATGTTGGGCGCGCGCTGAAGGAGCCAGGCGAGGGCGACCTGCATCGGCGACGCGCCCGCCCGCCTCGCGACGTCGTCGAGCGCCGTCGACTGCAACGGCGTGAAGCCGCCGAGCGGGAAGAACGGAACATAGGCGCGGCCAGCCCGGGCGAGGTCGTCGATGAGCGCGTCGTCCTCGCGATGGGCGACGTTATAGTGGTTCTGCACGCAGACGATGTCGCAGATCCGGCGCGCCTCCGCGACCTGCGCCGCGGTGACGTTGCTGAGCCCGATGTGGCGCACGAGGCCCTGCTGCTGAAGGCCGGCCAGCGCGGTGAGCGGCGCCTCGACCGGCCCATCGACGGGTCCGTGGACCGAGCCCATGATCCTGAGGTTCACGACCTCCAGCGCGTCGAGGCGGAGATTGCGCAGATTGTCGTGGACGGCGCTCTCGAGTTCGGCGGGCGCCATCGCCGGAATCCACGAGGCGTCGTCGCCGCGCCTCGCGCCGATCTTGGTGACGATGACGAGATCGTCGGGATAGGGGTGCAGCGCCTCGCGGATCAGCTGGTTGGTGATGTAGGGACCGTAATAGTCGCTGGTGTCGATGTGATTGACGCCGCTCGCGACCGCTTCGCGCAGCACGGCGATTGCGCCGTCATGGTCCTTGGGCGGCCCGAACACGCCGGGGCCCGCGAGCTGCATCGCGCCGAAGCCCAGGCGCTTCACAACCCGGTCGCCGAGCCTGAACGTCCCGGCTTGGCTGATGTCGATCATGGCCACATCTCCTCTTCATGGATCGACCCGGCGTATGGACCGCGTCGAGCGGCATGATAGCAGGCTTCAATCGGCTCACCCGCGCCGCGGCCCACGGGTCGAGCGGAGCCGCTCGGGCGCGCCGGCGGCGGCCAGGAGCTTGCGGAATTCGTCCCGCTTCTCGTGGATCGAGGCGATGACCAGACCCATCGGCACGCCGATGTCGACCAGCACCGCCTCCGAAAGCTGCAGGCTCGCCTCGATCGTCTCGGGGACCGCGTCCGTGACGCCGAGCGCGTAGAGCGCCCTGGCGTGTTCGGCGTCGCGGGCGCGGGCGACTAGGGTCACATTCGGCCGCAGTCGTTGCGTCGTCTCGACCACGGCCTCGTTGGCCTTGGGCGAATCCATGGTGACGACCACCGCGCGGGCGGTCTCGAGCCCGCAGAGGCGCAGGTATTCGGGCCGCGTGGCGTCGCCGTAATAGACCGGCTTGCCGTCAGAGCGGGCCCGCGCCGTCACGGAGGCGTTCGAGTCGACGGCGATGAATGGGATTTTGTGCCGGTCGAGCATGTCGCCGACCAGAGCGCCGACGCGGCCGTAGCCGACGACGATGACCCGGGAGGCCTCGCTCTCCGGCGGGATTTCCGGCGCCTTTGCGTCGGCGCGCGGGGCCGAGCCGATCCGCGCGCCGAGCTTGGCGAGCGGCGGAATCGCGAGCATCGAGATGGCGACCGCGGTCACCAGCGTCGTCGCCAGAGCCCGGTCGACGAGGCCGCCCGCGAACGCGACGCCGATCATCACAAAGCCGAATTCGCCGCCCGGCCCGAGCAGGAGCGCCATTTCGGCAGCCACGCCGCGCCGCATGCCAAATCCGCGTCCGAGGGCGAACAGCACGAGCGCCTTGATCGCAATCAGGCCTGCGACGAGGCCGAGGATCAAGCCGGGCCGGGCGACGATGAAGGCCGGATTGATCCCGGCGCCGACCGACACGAAATAGAGCCCGAGCAGGAGCCCCCGGAACGGCTCGATCGTGAGCTCGATCTCGCGTCGATATTCGGTCTCCGCCAGAAGCAGCCCGGCGACGAGCGCGCCAAGCGCCATCGACAGGTGGCTCGCCGCCGCGGCCATCCCGTCGCCCAGGATCACGAGCAGGCACGCCGCCATGAAGAACTCGGGGCTCTTTGTGGCGGCGACGAAGTGGAAGAACGGCCGCAGGGCGAGGCGCCCGAAAATGACCAGCGCGGTCAGGCCCAGCACCGCTGGGCCCAGCGTCGTGAACAATTGCCACGCGAGGCCCTGCTCGCCTCCGGCCGAGAAGGCGCTGACCATCACCAGAAGAGGCGCGACCGCCAGATCTTGAAACAGGAGCACCGCAAGACTGGCGCGCCCCGCGCCGGTATGCAGCCGCTTGCTCTCGACGAGCATCGGAATGACGATCGCGGTCGAGGACATCGCGAGCGCCGCGCCGACCGCAAGCGCCGAATGGGGCGCGACGCCCACAGCCCAGGCGGCGCCAGCCAGAATGAGCATCGTCACGGCGACCTGGCCGAATCCGAGCCCAAAGACGAGATGGCGCATGCGCTTGAGCCGTTCGAACGACAGCTCGAGACCCATCGTGAACATCAGCGCGACGACGCCGAGGGCCGCGATGCGGTCGATCGCCTCGACGTTGGTGATCGCGAGAGCGCCGAGCCAGCGGGTGTGCTGGGCGAGGCGGCCGAGGCCGTAGGGTCCGAGCGCGACGCCCGCCAGCAGGTAGCCGAGCACGGGGCTCACGCGCAGCCGGAAGAACAGCGGCGCGACCACGCCGGCCGTCACCAGGAACAGCAGCGTCTCCTTGTAGAGGGAAAGGTCGATCGGCTGGTTCACCTCGGCTCCGTCGCAGCAGGGCGCTCATGATGGGAATGAGCCTAGTCGATTCTCATGCGAGCGCTACTCTCGCCGTCTCGAGGTCGGCCATGCTAGCTGTAGCCGCGCTACCTGTAGCCGCGCCGTTGTTGGAGAGGATCGATGCCGCTTTATTCCCTTAACCGCGAAACGGCCGCGGTCATGGCGCTCGCCCCGGTGATCCCGGTGCTCACGGTCGCGAGCGTCGAGGATGGCCTCGCCCAAGCGAAGGCGCTGGTCGCCGGCGGGCTCCATGCGATCGAAGTGACCTTGCGCACGCCGTCCGCGCTTGATGCGATCCGCGCGATCGCCAAGAGCGTACCGAAAGCGGTCGTTGGAGCGGGCACGATCGTCTCAGTCGACCAGATCGACGAAGCGGTCGCGGCGGGCGCCAGGTTTCTGGTCAGCCCCGGCGCGCCGCCCGCGCTCGCCAAGGCGGCGGCGCAAGCGCCGGTTCCGTTCCTGCCGGGCTGCGCGACGGCCTCGGAGGCCATGGCCTTGCGGGAGCTCGGCTTCCGGGCGCTGAAGTTCTTTCCCGCCGAGGCCGCCGGCGGCGCAAGGCTCCTCGCTTCGCTCGCCGCGCCATTGCCGGACTTGCGCTTCTGCCCGACCGGCGGCATCGACCTTGCGAAGGCGCCCGAGTATCTCAAGCTGCCCAACACGCCCTGCGTCGGCGGTTCGTGGATGCTGCCGAAGGCGGCGCTTGCGGCGGGGGACTATGCCGAGGTCGAGACGCTGGCGCGCGAGGCGGCGGGGCTCAAGCGGGCTGTGGGCTGAAGGGCCAAGACGATTGGCCGTTGGGTCGAATCGCGCCGCCCCGAATGTGATAATACATGATATTTATGTGTTATTTTTAGGACGCGAACCTAAACGGGGTCCCAAGGGCCTGAAAACATTAAGGCGCGCGCTTAAAATGGACCCAGGCCGACAGGCGCTCTGTGATCTGGCCCCCTCCTCAAGGGCGGCCCTTCGAGCGGCTCAGCCCTACGCGGCCTGGGCCTCGGCCTCGGCGCGCTTCTTGACGATTTCTCGTTTGAGCTCGACGGCGCGATCGGAAAGCTCCGAGTCCTTGGCCTTGACGAGAAAGTCGTCGAAGCCGCCGCGGTGCTCGACCGAGCGCAGCGCCGCCGCGCTGACCCGCAAGCGGACCTTGCGCTCCAGGATGTCGGAGGCCAGCGTGACTTGGACAAGATTGGGCAGGAAGCGGGTGCGCGTCTTGCGGTTGGAATGGCTGACCTTGTTGCCGGATTGAACGGCCTTGCCTGTCAGCTCGCAGCGGCGAGACATCGCAATGATCCTTCAGACGAAAAAGCTCCGGCCCGCAACCGGCAAACATAAAAGCGGGCCACTCCCTGTCAGAAGTGTCCCGCCGCCGCATGGCCTCAGCTCGTAGCGTGCCGGGTCTATAGGGGAAGGGGTTTTCGGCGTCAACCTCGCGCTCGACAGGGCGCCGCGCCCTCCCTACCTTCGCGCCCCATGCAGCATGGACAGGCGAGCCAAACGGCGGTCGGCGCCGCGGGACATCGGGCCGCCCACCAGGTGCTGGAGCATGGGCTCGTCTTCGCCGATCCGCTCGCGCTTCCGATCCTCGGGCGGGACGCGGACGAGGCGATCGCGCTTGGCCGGGAACGGCCGGAGCGGCGGCCCCTGCGCCTGTTCATCGCCATGCGCAGCCGCTTCGCCGAGGATTCGGCGCGCCGCGCGATGGATGACGGCGTGCGGCAAATCCTGGTGCTGGGCGCGGGCCTCGACACCTTCGCCTACCGGCTCGAGCCGGCGGGCGATCTCCGCGTCTTCGAGCTCGATTATCCAGCGACGCAAGCCGACAAGCGGCGCCGGCTCGCTGAGGCGCGGATCGCCGAAGCCTCGCATGTCGCCTATGTCGCTCACGATTTTGAGCGCGGGAGCATGACGGCCGCGCTAAAGGCCGCCGGGCTCGACCCGGAAAGACGGACCTTCGTCATCTGGCTCGGGGTCACGCCTTACCTGACGGATCAGGCGGTTTACGCGACGCTTGGCGAACTCGCGCGCTGGCCCGGCGGGGCGGAAGTCGTGTTCGACTACGCCAATCCGCCCGACCGGATCAGAGAGGCCGCGACGCGGGCCTATCATGAGCAGATGGCCGAGCGGGTCAAAGCGAGCGGCGAGCCGTTCCGATGCTACTTCGATTCGGCCAAGCTGCACGCCCGTGCCCGTGAGCTGGGCTTCTCCGAGATCGAGGACCTGGACAGAGCAGCGCTTGCCGGCCGCTATCTGCCCGGCTCCGCTCCGCGGCCAGGGCCGGGCGGCCATGTCGTGCGGATGGCGACGGCGTAGCGCACGATCGAATGAGGCGCAGCCATCGTCATTGCGAGGAGCGCAGCGACGAAGCAATCCAGGAGTCGTCAGGCGCCCAGCGTTCCCCTGGATCGCGTCGCTTCGCTCGCGATGACGGCGGCGGCGCCATCTCATCTTAACGCGGCAGCCTCTCGCAAGGATTTTCGTCCGAAGTGGGACTGTAGCCGCGCTCGATGAGCGCGGCGGACGCGGTCATCGACCGCGTCTACAACACCGCCGCGGCCGAGGCTCAGGTCTGCGGCTGCGGCTCGAGGCCGCCGTGGTCCGGGCCGAGCGGGCGCGGCTTGCCGGTCGAGGGGACGGCCGCGCGGGGAGCGGCCGGGGGCTCGCGGTGATCGGTCGCCGATTCGCGCACCGGCCTCACCCCCTGCAGGAGGCCAACGATCTCGTCGCCGGTCAGCGTCTCGAACTCCATGAGCCCGGACGCAAGCGTCTCGAGGTCGGCGCGCCGCTCGGTCAGGATGCGCGTCGCCGTCTCGTGGGCTTCCTGCACGAGGCGCCGGACTTCCTGGTCGATCGTCTCCGCCGTCGCCTCGGAAATGTTTTGCTGGCGCCCGAGCGAATAGCCGAGGAACACCTCATCCTGGTTCTCGCCGTACATGACCGTGCCGAGCTTGTCGGAGAAGCCGAGCCTCGTCACCATCGCGCGGGCGATCTTGGTCACCTGCTGGATGTCGCCGGCGGCGCCGGAGGTCACCTTGTCCTTGCCGAACACCAGTTCCTCGGCGACGCGGCCGCCCATCGACATCGCCAGCATGGCGATGAGCTCCTCGTAGCTCTGCTAAATCTGGTCGCGCTCAGGCAGCGACTGCACCATGCCGAGCGCGCGGCCGCGCGGAATGATGGTCGCCTTGTGGATCGGGGTCGAGGCGGGCATCGACACGGAGACCAGCGCGTGGCCCGCCTCGTGATAGGCGGTGAGCCGCTTTTCCTCCTCGGTCATGATCAGGGTGCGCCGCTCGGCGCCCATCATGATCTTGTCGCGCGAATCCTCGAACTCCTGCCGCGTGACGACGCGCTTTCCGCGCCGCGCCGCGAGCAGCGCCGCCTCGTTGACCAGATTCATGAGGTCGGCTCCGGAAAAGCCGGGCGTTCCGCGCGCCACCACCTTGAGGTCGACGTCAGGCCCGAGCGGAACCTTGCGCACATGGACGCGCAGGATCTTCTCGCGGCCGATGAAATCGGGATTCGAGATCACGATCTGGCGGTCGAACCGGCCGGGCCGGAGCAGCGCCGGGTCGAGCACGTCGGGCCGGTTGGTCGCCGCGATGATGATGATGCCTTCGTTCTGCTCGAAGCCGTCCATCTCGACGAGCAGCTGGTTCAGCGTCTGCTCGCGCTCGTCGTTGCCGCCGCCAAGGCCCGCGCCGCGATGGCGCCCGACCGCGTCGATTTCGTCGAT
>DATNBG010000278.1:0-11659 GCA_035572075.1 Roseiarcus sp.
CCAGCGCCAGGAATCCGCCGGCCATGGCGATGTTCTTGTTGAACTGGATCGCCTGATCCGCGCCCATGTGGAAGATGAGCGCCGTCAGCCAGCAGTAGCCCGCGAGCGCAATCGCCGCCCAGCGCGTCTTCAGGCCGAACAATATCAGCAGGCCGCCGCCGAGTTCGGTGAGAATGACCAGCGGCAACAGCCGCCCGTCGACCCCGTGCGCCTGCATATAGCCGACGACGCCCGCATAACTTCCGATCTTCTCGGCGCCCTCGAGGATGAAAATGTAAGCCAGCATCGCGCGGGCGAGGAGCCCGAGCGGGCCAGCCCAGCGGACAAGGAAATCGAGGTCCGCGTCGAAAGTCCGCCCGCTTGCGCGAGCCATGGCGTCCTCGCGCGTGGTTCGCGCCTGCGACATCGTCATTCCTCTGCGTCAGACGGACGCGCGCCGCAAACGGCCGGCGCGCGTCTGGAAAGGTCCGGATTAAAGCGGGTGCGCCTGCGTCAGCGCCTCGGCCAGATCCTCATAATATTCGCAGTCCTTTCCGCAAAGCTTCCCGATCGTCGCCAATTGGTCCTTGGCGAGATCGTACTTGCCCTCGATGACATAGGCTTCCCCAAGATACTCGCGGACCTGCGGGTAATTGGGATCGAGCGCGACCGACTTGAGGTAGTAGCCAATGCCCTCGTCGATGCGTCCGAGCTTGCGGGTCGCGTAGCCGCGGTAGTTGAGGGCGCGGGGGGTGTTGGGGTTATTGAGGAGATCGAGCACGTCGAGCGCTTCCTGGTAGCGATCGGCCTTGGCGAGCGCATAGGCGTATTCGGTCATCTCGGAATCCGGCAGCACGTCGCTGCGCCGCTTGAGACACTTATGATGCTTCCTGTCCCAGACCTCGCCGGGATTGCAAACCGTGAGGTCGTCGCGAACCTGCGCGCGAGGCTCGGCGTGGCGTGACATTCCGGCGCCTCCGCTTGCTCCTCCGCCCGCGCCGCCGCTTGCTCCCCCGCCCGCTCCGGCGCCTCCACCCCCGCCGCCGCCACCACCGCCGCCTCCGCCCCCGCCGCCGCCAGCCGCGAGGGCGGGCGAAGCGAGCGCGAGAGAGGCGGCCAGCAATCCGCAAGCGAGAGCCGAAACGAAACCGCGGCTCTTCGGGCGATCGAACTGAACAAAAGCGCGCATGGGTCAGATCCTTCCGACTGAAATCCGGAGCCTTTGAAACACATGAGCCGGTCATTTATTCACGCCGCGGCTTTTCCGTCAGGCGCGAACCGATCAAAAATCGCGCCTGGGCTCCTCGCGCGCCGCGCCGTCTTGCTTTATAGAGCCGCGAGCCAACTCTGACGGGGCCATGAGCGAAGCGAGCCGACGGGAAGTGCGAGCGGGGCTCGAGCCTTCGCTCGCGCGCCTTTGGCGATATGCGCTCGTGTTGTCGAGGGCGCGGGACGCCGCCGACGACCTCGTGCAGGCCACCTGCCTGCGAGCGATCGAGCGCGCCGATCAATTTGTCCCGGGAACCCGGGTCGACCGCTGGCTGTTCGCGATTCTTCGCTCGATCTGGCTCAATGAGTTACGATCGCAACGGATCCGGGAAGGCGGCGGCTTCGTCGACGCCGAGGATGCGTTGACAACCGACGGGGCGCGTGAAATTGAAACGAATATTACGGCTTCAGCGGTGTTAAGGCAGATTGGCCGTCTCCCGGAGGCGCAGCGCGAGACGATCCTGCTGGTCTATGCCGAAGGTTACAGTTACGCCGAGGCGGCGGCGGCGCTCGGCGTCCCGATCGGCACCGTCATGAGCAGACTGGCCGCCGGGCGCGCGGCGCTGGCGAAACTGAAATAGGAGGGCTGGGCAAACCGACCGATGTCCGACGATGACGCCGAACTTGTCGCGCTGATCGACAACGAGCTCGACGAAAGCGCGAGACGCGCTGTTTTGGCGCGTCTGGCCGCTGACGAGCGCCTGCGCCAGCGTTACGACGCGTTGCGGCGAACCAGCGCCCCGCTAGCCACAGCCTTCGAGGGACTGCTGGGGCAAGCTCCGCTCGCCCGGCTCACCGCCGCCCTTCCCGCCGGCGAACCCCCTCGCCTGCCGTCGAGGCGTTTCGTCGGAATCGCCTTCCGGCAGTTGGCGGCGGGCTTTGTCATCGGTCTCCTGGCCGCCGGCGCCGCCGCGTGGGCTTTCGGGCTTTTTGGCGAACGGGACGGCTGGCGCTCGGCCGTCGCCCAATACACGGGCCTCTACACCAACGAGACCTTCAGCCCGTTGAAGCCGGACGCGGCGCTTGCGGCGGCGGAGCTGAGCGCCGTCGGCGCCAGGGTGGGCGCCAATCTCACTCCCGAAAATGTGGCTCTGCCGGGCCTGCGGTTCACGGTCGCGTTCATGCTTTCCTATGAGGGCCATCCGCTGGCCGTGATCGCCTATGTCGATCCGTCGGGCGCGCCGGTCCTGCTGTGCGTCCTCGCCAACCGCGCGCCGGAGGCGCCGATTCGCGCCGAGCGCCGCGGCGATCTGGCGCTCGCCTCGTGGTCCGACGACGGTCGCAGCTATCTGGTGATCGGCCGCATCCCGAAGGAGCGGGCCGTCGCCCTGGCGCAAACGCTCCAACCGCGAGTCTGAGACCCGCGCATGAAACGGTCGAACTCGACGCTCGCATTCAATCGAGGGTAACAATTAGGTGAACGCCGTGGACGGAAACGAATAAACCGCCTCGTCAAATGTTTCATTCTCACGAAGTTTCGTGAGGAGCTGATGCGTATGCTCGGAAAGATTATGAAGCGCGCCCGCATTGTCTTGGCGATCCTTGGGGTTGGCGTCCTCGCGCATAGCTGCATGGCCGCTCTTGCCGCGGCGAACTGGCGGATCGACCCGGCCCGGACGCATATCGCCTTCGCGATCGATTCGGTCGGCTATCCGCGCACGCACGGGCAATTCCGGCAGTTTCAAGGGCGCATTTCGATCGATTTCGCGCATCCCGGCAAGAGCAGCGTGGCGTTCCATGTGAAGTCGGGTTCGGTGGACGTGGGCTCGCAGTCGTTCGACGACTATCTGCGCTCCGTCGCTTTCCTCGATTCCGAGCGCTTCCCGTCAATCGACTTCGTCTCGAATTCGGTCGCGAAGGTCGACGACCATACGGTCCGGGTCACCGGCGACCTGACCCTGCTCGGCGTAACCCGCCCGCTCACCGTGGACGTCGCGGTCGAGCGGGAGGGAAGCGGCGGGCGCCTCGCTTTCCTGGCGAAAACCAGCATCGACAGGCTCGCATTCGGCATGAACTCAGGCTTTCCGCTGGTCTCGCGCGATGTCGAGCTGGTCATTTCCAGCGCGGCCACCGAAAGTTGAGCGTCAAGTCCGGGCCCCCACGGTGGAACGGATGGATGATCTCGCTCCACTGGGCGGCGGGGGCGGTCATCCTCGCCCTCCTTGCGATCGGCTGGGTCATGATCCACGGCGGACTCGACGCCGCGGCGACGTTCGACCTCTATCAGCGGCACAAGTCCTGGGGCTTCGTCGCGCTCGTTCTGACCGCCGGCCGGCTCGCCGCGCGCTGGCTCAGCGCCTCCCCGCCCGCTCCGGCCTCTCCTCGCTGGGAGCGGCGCCTCGCGGCGTTGACCCAAGGCGCGCTCTACGCGCTCACGATTGGCGCGATCCTCTCCGGCTGGCTTCTCGTCTCGGCGTCGCCGCTGCCGGTGCCGACCCGGTTTTTTGACCTGTTCGTCATTCCGAACATCCCGCCGAGCATCGCCCCGCCCGCCCCGTCGCTGTTCGCCGCCGCTGTGCTCGGACACAAACTCGCCGCATGGGCGATCGCGCTCCTGGTCGCCCTGCACGCCGCGGGCGCGCTCAAGCACCATTTCGTCAACGGCGACGATGTCCTCAAGCGCATGCTCCCACGCCGGCGGCGCCTCGCCCCTCGCGCCTGAAACCGGTCATTCGACGTCCTCGACCGTGACCGTCCGCCCGGAGAGGCGCTGGGCCAGAGACGCCTCCATGAACGGGTCGAGATCGCCGTCGAGCACCTCGTCGGGCGAAGCCGAGACGTGTCCGGTGCGAAGGTCCTTCACCATCTGATAGGGCTGAAGCACGTACGAGCGGATCTGGCGCCCCCAGCCGATCTCGGTCTTGGACGCCGCGTCCGCGCTGGCCTTCTCCTCGCGCTTCTCAAGTTCGAGCTCATAGAGGCGGGCGCGCAGCATGGCCCAGGCGGTCGCCCGGTTCTTGTGCTGCGAGCGCTCGGACTGGCAGGCGACGACGATGCCGGTCGGAATATGGGTGATGCGCACCGCCGATTCGGTCTTGTTGACGTGCTGTCCGCCCGCGCCCGAGGCGCGATACGTGTCGATCCGGCAGTCGCTCTCGTTGATCTCGACCTTAATCCGGTCGTCGACCACCGGATAGACCCAGACGGAGGCGAAGCTGGTGTGCCGGCGCGCGTTCGAATCGAACGGCGAAATCCGCACCAGCCGGTGGACGCCCGACTCGGTCTTCAGCCACCCGTGGGCGTTATGGCCCTTGACGACGATCGTCGCCGACTTGATCCCGGCCTCGTCCCCGTCGGTCTCCTCGACCAGCTCGACCTCGAACTTTCGCCGCTCCGCCCAGCGCATGTACATGCGCAAGAGCATGCGCGCCCAGTCGCAGCTCTCCGTGCCGCCCGCGCCGGAATGGACTTCGACATAGGTGTCGTTGGCGTCGGCCTCGCCCGAAAGCAGCGCCTCGAGCTCGCGCCTCTCGCCCTCCGCTTTCAGCGCTCTCAGAGCGGCGATCCCCTCGGCTTCGGCCGCTTGGTCGCCCTCGGCTTCTCCAAGCTCGACCAGCGTCGCGGCGTCGTCGAGGTCGCGCTCGATCTTGGTGAGCGAACCCAGCCGGTCTTCCAGCATGGTGCGCTCCCGCATCACCCTCCCGGCGGCTTCGGGATCGGTCCACAGATTCGGGTCTTCGGACTTCGCGTTGAGCTCGCTTAAGCGTCGCGTCGCTTGATCGACGTCAAAGATGCCTCCTCAGCAATCCGACGGACTGCTTGATCGATTCGACCAATTGTTCGGCTTCGGCGCGCATGGATCCAACCACGAATGAAAGGGCGAACTTGTCCCGGCTCGAGACGCCGTTCCGGCGGCGCTCAATAGAGGCCGCCGGTCCCCGCGCCGACCGAGCGCTCGCTCCGCGCGGAGGTTTCCGATCCACCGCCGCCGCCGCCGCCGGCATAGGAGTCGGGCGGCCCGGTGCCCGGCTTGAACGCCTCCATGATCGTGCCGGGTCCGGTCGCGCGCATGCCGGTGTGGACGTCGACCGAAATGAGCTTGATCCCCGGCGGAATGCGGAACGGCGTATCAGGCGTGTCTTTCAGCGCCATCTTCATGAAATCGCGGAAGATCGGCGCGGTGTAGAGCGCGGCCTGGGCGGCGCCGCCAAGAGAACGCGGCTTGTCGTAGCCCATGAACACGCCGAACGTCAGATTCGGCGAGAAGCCGACGAACCAAAGGTCTTTGGCGTCGTTGGTGGTCCCGGTCTTACCGGCGAGGTGCTTGCCGACCTCCTTGATCGCGATGCCGGTGCCGCGCTGGATGACGCCCTCGAGGATCGAGGTGACCTGATAGGCGGTGAGCGGGTCGATCACCTGCTCGCGCTTGTCGATGAGCTTGGGCTCGGGCTGGTTATGCCATGTCGCGGCGTCGCACCCCTCGCAGATGCGTTCGTCGTGCTTATAGATCGTATTGCCCCAGCGATCCTGGATCCGGTCGATCAGCGTGGCCTTCACTCTCTTGCCGCCGTTGGCGAACATCGAATAGCCGGTGACCATGCGCAAGACCGTCGTCTCGCCAGCGCCGATCGACATCGACAAGAGCGGCGGCAGATTGTCGTAGATGCCGAAGCGCCTCGCGTATTCGACGATCAGCGGCATGCCGATGTCGCGCGCGAGCCTCACCGTCATCAGGTTGATCGAATGCTCGACGGCGAACCGCAGCGTTCGAGGACCGGTGGATTCGCCCTCGAAGTTTTGCGGAGTCCAATATTGACCCCACCCCATGTCGATCGTGACCGGCGCGTCGACGATCATCGAAGAGGGCGTGTACCCCTTGTCGAGGGCGGCTGCGTAGACGAACGGCTTGAACGAGGAGCCCGGCTGCCGCTGGGCTTGGGTCGCCCGGTTGAATTCCGACTCGTCGAACGAAAATCCGCCGACCATCGCCAGCACGCGGCCGGTGAAGGGATCCATGGCGATGCAGGCGCCGGAGACGTCCGGGATCTGCCGCAGCCGATATTCGCCGTCGCGGCCGGCGATCGGTTCGACATAGAAGACGTCGCCGGGCTTGACCAGGTTCCTCAGCCCGCGGCCCGTCCATTTCGCTCCGTCGGCCGTGACCGCGCCTGTCCGGCGATCGGCGACAACCGCGCCGGCCTTGTCGCGCTGGGGCTGAAGGCCGATCCGGATCGCCGCATTGCCGACCTCGAGCGCCACCGCCAGGACCCAGGGCTTGATGTCGCCGTAAGCTGGAATGTCGGCCAGGGGGAGGCCCCAATCCTGGCTGATGTCGATCGTCTTGAGAACGCCATGCCAGCCGTGCGCCTCGTCGTAGCGCACGAGACCGTCGACCAGCGCCTTGCGCGCCATCTGCTGAATCTTCGGGTCGAGCGTGGTGCGAACGTAGAGGCCGCCCTCATAAAGCTTCTGTTCGCCGTATCGTTCCTGCAATTCGCGCCGGACCTCTTCGGCGAAGAATCCCGCGGCGATGGAATTGGGCGTCAGCACCCGCGGATTGACCACCAAGGGCTCGGCCCGAGCCTGGTCGGCCTGTTTATGAGTGATGTAACCGTCCTCTTCCATGCGCCCGATCACGTAATTGCGCCTGTCCACGGCGCGGTCATGGTTGCGAAACGGGTTGAGCGCGCTCGGCTCCTTCGGCAACGCCGCCAGATAGGCGGCTTCGGCAATGGTCAGTTCATGGACGGATTTGTTGAAATAGCCGAGCGCCGCCGCCGCGACTCCATAGTTGGAAAGGCCGAGATAAATCTCGTTGAGGTAGAGTTCGAGGATCTTGTCCTTCGAGTAGGCGGACTCGATTTTCAGGCTCAGCAGAATTTCCCGGATCTTCCGATCGAAAGTCCGGTCCGAATTCAAGAGAAAATTCTTGGCCACCTGCTGGGTGATGGTCGAGGCGCCCTGGATGTGACGCGAACCCTCCAGATAAATGATGCCCGCGCGCACGATGCCTTCGGGATCAACGCCCCAATGGTGATAGAAGTTCTTGTCCTCGGCGGAGATGAAGGCGTGCTTGACCAGATCGGGAATTTCGTCCGACGGGAGATAGAGCCGTCGCTCGCGCGAATATTCGGCGAGCAGGCTGCCATCGGCCGCGTGGACGCGGGTCATGACCGGCGGCTCATAGTTCTTGAGCACCGAGTAGTCCGGCAGCTCCTGTTCATATTTCCATATGACGCCGGCAAACACCGCCGCCGCGGCAATGAACAGCAAAGCGCCGGTCGCGAAGATGAAGCCGATAACTCGAGCGATCCCGCGCATCTCTCGATCGAAGCCTTCCATTGCGCCCGCCGGCGAGCGCTCGGCGCGTCGAGACGAACTGAACCGCTGCGCCCCTTAGGGCGCGCACTCCACGAGACCGGTCCGCCGGCGTTCTTGCCGAGACCCGGGCCGGAATCGAACCCGCGAGCGCCCACTCCTGTCGTGCGCGAGTGAGGCGAATCTGTGATCGGGGCGTCCCGCCCAGGGATTCCGGGGCCAATTAGCCCGGCGCGCGGCCGGCGCGCAAGCCTTAACGCGCTGACGGCGCGGCGGCCGTCGCGGCCGTTGACGCAACCCCGCTCTCGGCCGAAGGGACGCCATCCGGACTTCCGAAGAAGGCGTCGATCGCTTTGACCATGGCCGCGGCGGCCTTGGCGCGCCACTCCGGGGAGAGGAGGGACTGGACGTCCTGGGGGTTCGAGAGATAGCCGAGCTCGACGAGGACGGAGGGAAAGCCCGGCGCCTTCAGAACGACGAAGCTCGCCGAGCGCTCCGGGTTGTGGTTGAGCTTCGCAGTCCCGCGCAAGGTGTCGACGAGGCCGCGCGAGAAGATGTGGGCGTAGGTCCGGGTCTCGCGGCGCTTGAGGTCGAACAGAATGTCGGCGACGTCCGGATTCTCCTGCCGGCTTCCGCCGCCGGCGGCGTTCTCGCGGGCCGCGATGCGGGCCGCCTCCGCGTCCGAAGCGCGATCGGCCACGGTATAGACGGTGGAGCCGCTGACGCTCTCATCCTCGCTCAGCGTGTCGGCGTGCACCGAGATGAACAAAGACGCGTTCGCTGTGCGGGCGATGTCGACCCGATCGTCCAGACCGACATACTGGTCGCCGTCACGCGTCATGACGACGGTGTAGCGCTTCGTCGCATCGAGTTGTCGCTTGAGTTCGGCGCAGAAGTCAAAAACCAGGCTCTTCTCCTGCACCCCATGAAGGCCGCGCGCGCCGCTGTCGGCGCCGCCGTGACCAGGATCGAGCACAATGACCGGCCGCGGAGGGGCGGCCGTCGCGGGCGCGGCTGCGGTTGAAACGGCCGGAGCGCGGACCAGCGCGGCGAAGGCCGGGGAATCGCAGGGCTTCAGTTCGATCGTCAGCCGCGCGGCGGGCTCGCCTTCGACGATCGGTCTGGCGACGACCTCGGAGGGACAGGCGGTGCGCGCCAGGTCGATCACGATCCGGGACTTGCCGGGGGCAAGCAAGCCGAAGCGGAAGCCCTTGACGAGCGAGCCGTTGGGGGACGCGCCGACCCGGCCGGCTGACGGATCCAGCTGGAAATTCACCTCCGGCATGTCGACAACAATGCGATCGGGCGAGGCCAGGGCGGAGGCGCTCGCGTCGACCGATCGCGACAGGTCAAACACCAGCCTGGCCGCGCTGTCATCCTGAGACAGCCGCACGCCGACGGCGACCGGCGCGCCGTCATCCCCGAGGCCGCGGTGGGGCGACGCCATCAGCGCAAAGACGGCAAGAGCCGCCAGTCGTCCCAATCGCGCCATCCCGCCTCCCCTTAAGCGCCGCGCCGTCGGGCTATAGGGCCAACGCCGCAGCCGCGCAATCGCTCCCCGCTTTGGTCGCGCCGCGCGAGGCCCGGCGCCCAAAAATGAGCCCGCGAAAGTCTTTACGACGGGTTAATGGCGTCACCAGAAAATCACAGGCGGGAAAAGAGCTTGCCAACCCGCGTCGCGAGCCTTATTTATGGCGCGTTACGAATTCGGACCGAGTTCGCATGGCCGGCTCGCTCTTTGATAGAGCGAGGCGTGTGCCGGGACCATCATGCGGTGGCCTGCGGGTCGCGCGAGCAACGCCGGGGCGGGTTTGTCGACCCGTCGGACAGCTTGCCGCCGCCATCAGCCCAGGCGAGCGTCCGTGGGGGAGACTGCAAGCGAAAGCCAGAGTCGCCGCCGGCCAAGAGCCGGGCGTGGTTCGGATCGTGACATCGGCGCCGTGCGGCGCCGATGGATCGCGATGCGCCAAGTCGCGCCTTGTGTCAGGTTGACGATGCTCCGATGGCAAATCCACAACTCTCCGGCCGCCATTCGGGCGGCGCGGATATTTTTTCGCGACCTGCTCACGCCTGAACGGCATCCTGATGCGGCGGCGCGCGTCGCCCGGTCTCAGCGTTTCTCCATCTCCAGCATAGACGCCCCGCGCGGCGCGGTCGGGCGGCCTCGTCGGCCCTCACGGCGAAGACTCGCGCGCGGCGAGAGAGTTTATCATGGCCAACAAAATGATCATCGACGCCTCCCACCCCGAGGAAACCCGGGTTGTGGTCTTAAGAGGCAATCGCGTCGAGGAGTTTGACTTCGAATCCGCCAGCAAGAGGCCGCTGCGCGGGAATATCTATCTTGCCAAGGTCACCCGGGTCGAGCCCTCGCTCCAGGCCGCTTTCATCGACTATGGCGGAAACCGCCACGGTTTTCTCGCCTTCTCCGAGATTCACCCGGATTATTACCAGATTCCGGTCGCCGACCGACAGGCGCTCCTCGAGGAGGAAGCGTTGTCCCAGCGGGAGGAGGACGAAGAGGCCAACGGCGAAAGACGCAGCCGCCGCCGTCGCCGCTCGCGCCGCCCCGAGGCCGAATCGCGCGCCGAGACGGGCGAGACCGTCTCGGAACCGGCGCTGACCGATGAACTCGGCGCGCGGGAACCCTTTCCGGCCACGCCTTCCGCCGACGCCGAGGCGGATTCCGTCGATGGCGAGGCTGGCGGTCCGTCGGCGGCGGTTTCGGAGACGATAGGCCCCGTTCCGGCCGTTGCGTCCGAGACCGGCGTCGAGGCCGAGCGCACGGACACGGATCCGCCGGCCGAAGCGGCGACGCCCTCCGAATTCGACCTCGAGGGACTCGCGACCACGTTCGCTCAAGCTCCGTTGGCCGCCGTGACGCCCGACGACCGCCTCGACGCCGCCAGTCCCACGGACGACGACGCGGATCGCCACGAACTCCCTTTTGAGGAGCGCCCGGTCGATGAGGACGTTCACGAAATAACCACGCTCGAGGGCGGCTCCGAAGAACGGGTGGCGAGCGGCAAGCAGCCGACCGAGGACGAGGGCGAGCCGGTCGAGCAGATCGGCGGCGACGCCTTGGAGGAGGTTCCGCGCCGTCCCCAGCGCCTGCGCCGCCAGTACAAGATTCAGGAGGTCATCAAGCGCCGCCAAGTCCTGCTGGTCCAGGTCGTTAAGGAGGAGCGGGGCAACAAGGGGGCGGCGCTGACGACTTACCTGTCGCTGGCCGGGCGCTACTCGGTTTTGATGCCCAACACCGCGCGCGGCGGCGGCATTTCGCGCAAGATCACCAGCGCCCAGGACCGCGGCCGGCTGAAGGTCATCGCCGAAGACCTCGACGTTCCCGAAGGCATGGGAGTGATTCTCCGCACCGCCGGCGCCTCGCGCACCAAGGCCGAGATCAAGCGCGACTTCGAGTATCTGCTCAGGATGTGGGAGACCGTGCGGGAGACGACGCTCGCGTCGAGCGCCCCGACGCTTGTCTACGAGGAAGGCTCACTCATCAAGCGCGCGATTCGCGATCTGTACAGCAAGGAGGTCGAGGAGATCGTCGTCGCGGGCGAGGCGGGCTATCGCGAGGCCAAGCAGTTCATGCGCCTCCTGATGCCGAGCCATGTCAACAGCGTGCAGCTCTATCGCGACAGCGCGCCGGTGTTCGCCAAGGCCGGCGTCGAATCGCAGCTCGACTCGATGTTCTCCAACCAGGTGACGCTGAAATCGGGCGGTTACATCGTCATCAACCAGACCGAAGCGCTGGTGGCGATCGACGTCAACTCGGGGCGATCGACGCGGGAGCACAATATCGAGGACACGGCGCTGCGCACCAATCTCGAGGCCGCCGACGAGATCGCGCGCCAGCTGCGCTTGCGCGACCTCGCCGGGCTCATCGTGGTCGACTTCATCGACATGGAGGAATCGCGCAACAATCGCGCGGTCGAGAGGCGCATCAAGGACGCGCTGAAGAACGACCGCGCCCGCATCCAGGTCGGCCGCATCTCGCACTTCGGCCTCTTGGAAATGTCGCGTCAGCGCATCCGCACCGGCGTTCTCGAAGGCTCGACCGTGGTCTGCCCGCACTGCCAGGGCGCGGGCGTCGTACGGTCGACCGCCTCGATCGCGCTGCATGTGCTGCGCGTGCTCGAGGACGCCCTGA
>DATNBG010000279.1:0-13939 GCA_035572075.1 Roseiarcus sp.
CGGCTGGACCAACGGCGTGATGCTGAAGCTGATGGCGCTCTATCCCGCCGACGCGGAGCTTACGGAGGGCGACCTTTGTCCCGCTGCTGGGGGAGGGTGAGCGCGGACTACGACGCCTCCTGCGTCCGCGCGGCGATCGGCCGAGCCAGGTCCGCCGCCCGCGTGGCGCTCCTGGCTTTCACGCCCGCCTCGCGTCCGCGCGCCTCGACCTCTTGGGTGGGGAGGTCGTCCGGGCCGAAGCCGGCGCGCGTGTAGACCTCTTCCGACATCATGACTTCGCAGCCGTACGCGCTGGTCAGCGCCTGGAGACGGGCGGCGACGTTGACCGGATCGCCGATCACCGTGAATTGCGCGTGACGCTCATAGCCGATGTCGCCGGCGACGGTGACGCCGGCGTGGATGCCGATGCCGAAGCGGATCGGCTCGACGAGCCCATGAGCCAGCGCGCCGTTCAGGCTCTCGACCCTCTCGGCGATCTCGGCTGAGGCGGCGATCGCCTGCCGGCAGGCGATGTCGGGCTCTTCGCCCATGCCGAACAGCGCGAGCAGGCCGTCGCCCAGCACCTGGTTCGGTTCGCCGCCGGCGCTCAACACCGCGCGGCTCACCGCGTTGAGGAACTGGTTGATGATGAACACGGTGTCGAACGGCAGGCGCTTCTCCGCCAGCCTGCTCGATCCGCGCATGTCGACGAACATGATGACCAGATAGCGTTCGATCCCCGCATGCGCGCCGCCGGGCCGGCGGACGTCCAGCGTCGTCGCATAGGGGGAGAGCATCGGCACGAACGCGATGTCCCGGGTCGGACGAAGCTGGCAGGCGAGTCTCACGTCGCGACCCGCGTGCACCCGCTCGAGCACCGCCTGCTCGGCGGCGCTCGGGGAGGGCAGGCCCTCGAGGCCGCCGAGGATGCGGATGCGGCAGGTCGAGCAGCGGCCGCGCCCGCCGCACACATGCGCGTGCGGGATGGCGTTGACGAGGCTCGCCTCGAGCACGCTGAAGCCGCGGGGCGCGCGAATCGTGCGGTCGGGATAGGTGAGCCGGATCGAGCCCACCCGATTTTGCCGCCACCGACGGACGCCCCTGGCGGCGAGGGTGACGGCCAGGGCCGCCGCCAGGAAGGCGAGCGTTCCCCTGCGCTCTCTGAGGTGGACCGCAGCCTGAGCGTCCGTCCCGACATGCTCGGGCGACAGGTTGCGCGCCCGCCAGTCGGGATCCTGGACCGCGAGCAGCGTCCGCTCGCCGCCCTGGTAATAGCCGAGCAGCGCCAGCGTCGGCAGGAGCACGGCGGCCGCGAACAGGAGCGCCTTCACGCGCGGATAGAATGGCTTCAGCCTCAGCCAGAAATGGAATCCGATCGAGCCGTGAACCCACACGATCAAGAGGGCGATCGCTTGCAGCGCGCCGGAAAGAGGGGAGGCGACCCAGAAATTGGCGAGGACCTGCGCATAGCCCTTATCGAGCCCGAATTCGCTGAGCGCGACTCGGGTCCCGATCACATGATCGGCCAGGAGGAACGGAATAGAGAGCCCGAGCGCGAGTTGGGCCGCCTCGAGCCGCGTCCAGCGGAACCGGCGCCGCTCATAGAGCGCCCAGAACCCAAGGCTCATATGGGTGAGAAGCGAGACATAGAGGGCAACCGCGCCTAAGCGCGACTGCCAGATCGCCTTCTGGAGGACAAGGCCGCTCTCCATTGCGTCAAGCGAAATGTTGCCGAGCGCGTGATTGACGAAATGCAGCGTCACATAGAGGTAAAGGACGAGGCCGGTTGAGAGCCTGATCTGGCGAAGGCTGGGCATGGCGGCTTCATCTTTCGCCAACCCGGTGAAGTCAGCAAGCGCGGGAGCTTTTCCCTCCGCGCGCGATCCGCGCTAAGAGCTTGGCTCATGCGACTTTCGATCCAGTCCATCGAGACGGCCGCCCCGCCCGAGGCGCGCTCGGAAGGCCATCGCGCCCGGATGGTCATTCCCCCCACGCATATCCCCGAGCACAGCCCGTTCCTGGTGATGGCCGAGGACTGGTTCGCGCCGCCCGCCGGCTTCCCGACCCACCCGCATCGGGGCATCGAGACGGTGACCTTTGTCGTCTCCGGCGAGCTTGTGCACGCTGATCACACCGGCGGTGCGGGCCGTCTCGGCGCGGGCGACGTCCAATTCATGACCGCGGGCGGCGGGGTCATGCACAGCGAAATGCCCGGGCCTGAGGGGGTCCATACGCTCCAGCTCTGGCTCAATCTTCCCGCCCGCCTCAAACGCGTCAGGGCGCGATACCGGAACGTCCTTGCGGCGGACGCGCCGGCGCTCAGCGAGGCGGGCCTCGAGGCTCGCCTCTACGCCGGGGCGCTCGGCGATCTTGCGGCGCCCTTCGCCACGGTCTGGCCGATGACGCTGATCGATTTGACACTCGAGCCCGGCGCGGCGTTCGAGGCGCCCGTGCCCGCCGGCCAGCGCGTCTTCACGCTCATTCTGGATGGGCAGGCCGCGCTGGGCGCCGAGAAGCGGGCGGCGAAGGCCGGCGACGTCGCCTGGTGCGCAGTCTCGCCCGGCGGCGACGGCTTCGACGCGTTGCCGGTCGCGGCGGCCCGCGCTCCCGCCCGCGTTCTCGTGTTCGCGAGCCCGATCTTCGACGAGCCGGTGGCGATTGGCGGGCCATTCGTCATGAACACGCAGGAAGAAATTCTCGAGGCGTTCGCGGACCTTCGGGCGGGGCGGCTCACCGCCGTCTAAGTCAGCCTCGCTCCTCGAGTTGCCGGACCCGCTGCTCGAGGCGCTGCACCGCAAGAGTCAGCGCCTCGTAGCCGAGCTTATGGGTGTCGCCGAGACTCGACAGTGCGGCCATAGTGCTCTGGTGTTGAGCGCGAGTGACCTGAAGTCCACGCCAGACGATATAGACGACTGCGCCGAGTAAAACGACGATAACCCAAATGGCGATTCCAATCATGCCCAAGCCGGAGGATCGGTGACGACATGGCCCTATCAAAAATGCGGCTCGAATAAAATGACTAGCCCGCGTTGTTACTTGAACCATTCTAGGTCGCGCTTCCGTGCGGCCAGTTCTTGTTGAGGCGAGCCCCAACCGGCCGGGGCCGCCCGCCAAGCAATAGCGGCGCGCGGATCAGGCGACCGCGGCGGCGCAGCGGGTCACGCAAAGAGACGCCTCGGACTCGAAATGTGATCCGGATCACAGCGGACAAAGTGTGGATCAGCTAGTACAATTCCGACTCGGTTGAGTATGGAGTTTGTCATGGCTGCGAATGGTGGGGAGCGGGCGGGTGGGGTCGTCCGCCACTCGGACAACGAGACCGCGGGCGCCGGAACGGGCGCCCCGGGGAGGGTGGATGCCGTCGACGCCAAGAACGGCGGCGAGTCCCCACAGGCCCCGAAGCCCTTGCCGGTCGAATTCGGGTGGGATTTCCCGTTCGATTCCCCGAAACCGGCGCGGTGAGAGGCGGGGAAGGCGGTTCAGGGCCGCGGTTTACCGCGCCCGGAAACGGGCGCCGAGGCTCACGAGATAGACGAGGGCGGACAGGGCCGTGATCCAGAACGAGGTCGGCCAGTCGGTGGCGTAGGCCAGCGTCAAGCCGCCCCACGCCTCCGCGAGCGCCAGACCCGCCGCCAGAACCACGCCGCCGGCGAGCCGGCGTGAAAAATTCTGCGCCGCCGCAGCGGGGCCGACCATCAGCGTGAACACCAGCAGCACGCCGACGATCTGCGCGCATTCTGCGACCGCGATCGCGACGATGACCAGAAACGCTGTCGAGACGAAGCGGACCGGCACGCCGCGCGCTTCCGCAAGCTCGCTTTCGAGCGAGGCGAAGATGAGCGGGCGGATAATGATTCGAAGCGCCAGGAAGCTCGCGACGGCGAGCGTGGCCAGCGTGAGAAGCGCGGCCTCATCGACGCCGAGCACATTGCCGAACAGGAGCGCCGCCGCCTGCGTCGCCGCGGCGGTGTAGAAATGCAGGAACAGAAGCCCCAGGCCCAGCGCGAGCGACAGCATCATGCCGATCGCGACATCCCGCTCGGCCAGCTTCTCGCCGAACAGCCCCATCCCGATCCCGGCGGCAATTGTGAAGCCGACGAGTCCGGTCAGCGGCGACAGGCCGAACAGCAACGCCCCGGTCGCGCCGCTGAAGCCGACATGCGACAGCGCGTGGCCGGCGAAGGTCTGCCCGCGCAAGACCAGAAAGAAACCGACCGTTCCGGCGAGGAGCGCCGCGATCCCCGAGGCCATGAAAGCCGTGCGCATGAAATCGTATTCAAGCATGGGCGCCGTGGCCGTGGTGATCGTGGCGATGCGCGTCATGCTCGACGTCGACGCCGCCCGCCATCACGAAATAGCGATCGCCGATGCGCACGACCTCGATCTTGGCGCCATAGAGGCGCGACAGCACCGGCGCGCTCACGACGTCGTCGACCGCCCCGATCACCGCCTCGCCGTGGCCCAGATAGAGAACGCGATCGATGGCGTTGACCAGGGGATTGAGCTCATGGGCGCTGAACAGGATCGCGACCTTGAGATCGTCGCAAATGCGCCGCGCGATCTCGACCACGTTCCTCTGATGTCCGGGATCGAGCGAGATCAGGGGCTCGTCGAGCATGATGAGGCGGGGCTTGCCGATCAAGGCCTGGCTCAACAGCACGCGCTGGCGTTCGCCGCCCGACAATTCGCCGATTCCGCGCCGTGCGAGGTCGCGCGCGCCGACCTCGTCGAGCGCCCAGTCGATCTCGCGCCTCATCGCCCTGTCGAGCCGGGCGAAGCCGAAGCGGGCGCCGATCGCGGCCGCCGCGACTACGTCCCAGCCGGTGAGTCTCAAGCCCGCGATCGCCCCGCGGTTTTGCGGCATGTAGCCGATTTGCGCGTTTCCCCGCGTCGCTCGCCGACCGAGCACACGGACCTCGCCTGAAGCGACGGGCAGGAGGCCGAGTGCGGCGCGCATGAGCGTGGTCTTGCCGGCGCCGTTTGCGCCCAGCATGCCCACGAACTCGCCGTGCTCGACCTCGAAGCTGGCGGCCTTCAGAATGTCCCGGCCGCCGAGCCTGATCGTCACATTGTCGAAGGAAAGCGCGCTCAATTACGCTCCGCCTGCCAGCGCCTGATCGAGCGCGTTCAATTGCCTCATCATCCAATCCTGATAGGACGAGCCCCTTGGCTCGGTCTCGGAGACCCCGACGACCGGAATCCCGTTCGCCTTCGCGAGCTCAACGAGCTTGTTGACCGCGGGCTCGCTCGCCTGGGCGTTATAGAGCATCGCCTTCACCTTCCTGTCCTTGAGGTCGTCCTCGAACGCGGCTGTTTCCGAAGGCGTCGGCTCCGCGTTGTTCATGATCGCCAGCGCATATTTCTCGTCGCGGACCTTGAGCCCGATCAGCGCCGCCTGATAGCCGAACACCGGCTCCGAAGCGGCGACCGGCTGCCCGGCGTAGGACTTGCGCATCGCGGCGATCTTCTGGTCGAGCGGCTTCAGCGAATCGAGGAACTTCATCTCGCCCTGCTCATAGGCCGCCTTGTGCGCCGGATCGACGGCGGCAAGATCGGCGGCGAGCGCCCTGGCCGCGGCTTTCATGGCGGCGGGGTCGTACCACAAATGCGGATTGTCGCCCGCCCTGCGGCCGGTGAGCGCGCCGACCAGGATTTCCCTGCGGCCCGCCGCCTTGTGCGCGCCGATGAGCTTCTCCATCCACGGGTCGTAATCCACCCCGTTGACGATGACGATCCTGGCGTCGGCGAGCGCCCTGGCCGTGGCGGGGCTTGCCTCGAACAGATGCGGGTCCTCGTCGGGATTGGATAGAATGCTGGTCACCGCGACATTCGCGCCGCCGATCTGGCTTGCCAGGTCGCCGTAGACATTCTCCGCGGCGACCACTTTCACCGGATCGGCGAGAGCGGGGGCGGCGAGCCCGCAGGCCACGATCGCCGCGAGGACATGGAGCTTGTCGATCATGGGAGCGGGCCTCCTGGTCGAGTGAACGCGCCCAGTTCAGCGCAGGCGTGCACTGTTATGTTATATCCTATCGGTAGGCAAGCGCGAATTGCAACCTTATATCATTTCGAGGGCTAGCCCCGTGATATGAGCGAGATCGCCATGAGCAAAGGGACAGCGTCGATGAGGAATGCGCTCCTCAAGCCGAACGCGGTTCGATGGGCGGCAGAGGTGGAGGCCGCCTGCGCCCGGAAAGGGCTGCATTTGACCCCGCTCCGCCGACAGGTTCTGGCCATTCTGGCCGAGAGCGCAGGCCCCCTCGGCGCCTATGCGATCATCGACCAGCTCTCGCGCCTCGAGGGCAAACCGGTCGCGCCGCCGACCGTCTATCGCACGCTGGAGTTCTTTCTCGACCACGGATTCGTCTACAAGATCGAGAGCCGCAACGCTTATGCGCCCTGCGAACACCTCGGTCACGCGCATCATGGCGCGCTGCTCTTGTGCGAAAAGTGCGGGCGGAGCGACGAGATCGACGACGTCAAGCTCGACCGCCTATTGCAGGAAGCGGCGAAGCGCGCCGGCTTTGAGCCGCACCGGCAAATGGTCGAGCTCGTGGGCCTATGCCGCGACTGCGCCGCCTGAGCCGCGCGGCGGGCTCTGACGAGGGGGGCGATGCGGACCGCCTATTGCTTCACGCCGGACCGGACGTTCTTTGCGCCGGCTGTGCGCGCGATCGCTTCCCTCATCGAGGCCGAGCCGGACGAGCGGCGCGAGATCTTTCTCATCTGCGAAGAGGGCGACGTGGCGCCGGGCTTCGACCAGTTGCGGGCGCCTTTGCGCGAGCGCATCACCCTCATGACTCGAGACTTTCGGTGCTTCGACGGTAACCTCGCAGGGCGAGGCCGCTTTTCGCGCGCCGTTTTCCGGCGGCTCTTTCTCGACGAGATCCTGCCCGCGCGTTTCGAGCGGATCGTGAGCATCGATTCGGACATGCTGATCGTCCGTCCCGGCTTGAAGCGGCTCGAAAGCTTGGACCTTGGCGGCAAGCCGCTGGCCGCGGCGTATGACATGATCTTTCTCATGGACTTCAAGCGCGATGCGCTGGCGCGGCGATTCCAGCGCTCGCGCCGCTCGCTTGGGCTTGACCTCGACACGCCCTACTTCAACGCCGGGCTGATGGCGATCGACCGCGCCGCGTGGCGGGCCAAAAAGGTGACGGAGCGGGTGACGGCGGCGCTTGGCGACCGCCCGGAACGGTTCGCCTTCATGGAGCAGGACGCGCTCAACTCTACGCTCCGCGGCGAGTTCGCCCCCTTGTCGCCGCGCTTCAATTTCATGGGCGACTTTTTCCTCCTCGACCTCGAACGCCGGCTCGAGCCGATCGTGCTCCATTTCGTCAACGCGCCGAAGCCCTGGGAGCTCGGCGCATGGAGAGGCGAGGCGCGGTTCGCCGAAGCCTACCGCGACTGGTTCGCGGCATCGCCCTGGCCGGACCTCGCCCGCGCGCCGTTAAGGCCGCCATGGCGGCGGACCCGCCCACCGCTCACGGCCCTGAGAAAGGCCTTTTCAAATCGCCTGTCGGCGTTCCTCGGCAAGACGCGCTTCATCGATGGGACGCTGACGTTTCCGTCCGAGCTTTGACATGCGGACGTTAGGGAGCCTGGGGAGTTAAAGAGCGTGAAAACGACGTTTTGGATGGTTGCGATGGCGTGCGGGCTGGTCCAGGTCCTGCAGGCGATGACCAACGGATCGGCGGTCAAATCGGGCATTGACGTGGTCTGGGTCGGCGCGATGTCCACCGTCGCTTCCATGGTCACGCTGATGGTGGCGGCGTTCGTGATCTTCCAGCTGCCGCTCCCCGACACCGGCCTCGTCATGGCTCATGGATGGAAGGCCATCCTGGGCGGCTTGATGGGGGCGTTCATCGTCACCGGCCTCGCCTTTGTCGCGCCAAGGCTCGGCCCGACCCAGACCTTCCTCGTCTATTTCCTGGTCATCGCCGTCGCGTCGGCGCTCATCGACAGCTTTGGCCTTTTGGGAACCGAAGCAAGGCCATTGGGCTTGACCCAACTTCTGGGCGTCGCGCTCGCCTGCGTTGGCCTCATGCTCGCCCGTTCCTGACCGCCCCCGCCGGCCGGGCGAAGCGCGCTTAAGCTCGGCGCAAGCGGCGGCGGCAAGACTTCGGCCGCGACGGCGGCAAGACTTGTGTTGCGTAGTCGTTCCTCAACGGCATGGCGCGGTTGACTATACGTTAGCTGCGCTCAACAGTATAATATGGGTAACAGCGCGTTACGGTTAAATAAGATTTAAGTATTGTCCGCGAGACTACCCGGAAGCGTCGCCGTATCTCGCGCCGACGCGGCGATTCGGGGGCAGCCAATGAAGGTTCTCTTCTCTCTCGCGTGCGCCGGAGCGATCGTGGCGGCGGCGCCGGCCTCGGCCGCCGATCTCTTTGGAACCTCTCCGCCGCTCAGCATGCCGGCGAACGCCGGGCCGCTCACCTACGAGGTCGGCTCCAACTGGTACGTGCGCGGCGATCTCGGCGTGAGTTTCGACGACGGGCCGTCGCTCACGCTGCCCAGCCTTTCCGTGCCGCCGCCCGGATTCGCCGGCTCGACGCTTCCCGTCTATGCCGGGCAGACCATGCACTCGACCGACTTCACCGGCGGGGTCGGCGCCGGCTATCGCTTCAACAACTACCTGCGCTTCGACGCGACCTGGGACTATCGCACCGGGCCCGGCGGATCGAGCCAATCGACGGTCGTGTGCCCCTATGCGCTGACCGGATTGACCAGCCAGGTTCCGCCCAACCCGTTGCTTGGCTATCTCTACAACACCTCCAACACCTGCATCGGCGGGACCAGCCTCAAGCAGCACAACAACACGTTCCTCGGCAACGCGTATGTCGATCTTGGAACCTACTACGGCTTCACACCCTATGTCGGCGGCGGCCTCGGCTTCAACATCAACACCATGTCGGGAAGCCTCGCCTTCAACGAGACCGCCAATGGCCAGCCCTACGCCGCCGACCTCACGCCGACCGGCGCCTTTCCCCAAATCTGGCTCGATCCATTCGGCAATGCGATCGCTCCCCAGCCCAACATCGCGTTCGCGCCGCAAAACTGGAACCGCTCGTTCAGTTCGACGACTTACACCTTCGCCTGGGCGCTCTCCGCCGGGCTCGGGTTTCAGCTCAATCCGAGCACAACGCTCGACGTGGGCTATCGATATTTGAACAGCGGCGCGATCAACACCCTCATCAGTCCGCAGACCGGGATGAGGGTCAAGGAAAACAACTGGTCGCAACAGATTCTGGTCGGCATCCGCTACACCCTGCAGTAGGAGCGCTCGACCTGCGGAGGGTCGTCGCCGGCGGCGCGATCGCGCCTCTGGGCGCCCGCTATTCGGCGCCCGGCGAGGCGCCGCGGGAAAGCGGGGCGTGAGGAGCCCAGGCGGGCCGGTTTACGCTCGCCAGCCCCTGCGTTACGGTCTCCAGGACCCAAGACCGGTCGCAACAGGCCGCTCCATGAGTGCAACGGCGAAGACCGACGCGACGCCGGCCGGGGCGCCCAGGGAGAGGAGCGCGCGCGCCCTGGGCCCGGCGGCGCTCGCCGCAATGGGCGTCGTGTTCGGCGATATCGGCACAAGCCCGCTCTATACGCTGAACGTCGCCGCGAGGTCAGCGAGCCCGTCGGGTGAAGTCGCGCCGGAGGCGGTGCTTGGCATCGTGTCCTTGATCTTCTGGTCGCTCATCGTCGTCATCTCGTTCAAATACGCGATCCTCATCATGCGCGCCGACAATCACGGCGAGGGCGGCATCCTGGCGCTGCTGGCGCTGGTCAGCCCGCGCCGCGCCAAACAGAGCAGCTGGAGGGCGGCGATGATCCTGGTCGGCCTTGTCGGCGCGACCCTGCTCTATGGCGATGGCACGATCACGCCCGCGATTTCAGTACTGAGCGCGATCGAGGGACTCAAGATCTATGCGCCCGAGATGCAGCACGCGGTCGTGCCGCTCACGGTCGTGATCCTCCTCGGCCTGTTTCTCATCCAGCGCAACGGCACCTCGTTCATCGGCGGCCTGTTCGGGCCCGTGATGCTGGTCTGGTTCATCGTCGCCGGCGTCCTTGGCGTCATCGGTATCGTCAAGGCGCCCGCCGTGCTCGCCGCGCTCAATCCGCTGGCGGCGATCGCCTATCTCTGGCATGCCGGGCCGCTCGCCCTCATCGTCATCGGCGGGGCGTTTCTGGCGGTGACCGGGGGCGAGGCGTTCTACGCCGACATGGGGCATTTCGGCCCGCTGCCAATCCGCGTCGCCTGGTTCGGCGTGGCGCTGCCGGCGCTGGTCCTCAACTACTTCGGGCAGGGCGGCCTCCTGCTGACCCGGCCCCGGGACCTCGAGAATTCGTTCTTCGAGCTCGCACCGCAATGGGCGCACTATCCCCTGGTCGCGCTGGCTGCCGTCGCGACAGTGATCGCCTCGCAGGCGATCATCTCCGGCGCCTATTCGCTGACCCAGCAAGCCATCAATCTCGGTTTCCTGCCGCGCATGAACGTCATCCATACCGAGGGCCGCGAGATCGGCCAGATCTATGTGCCGTTCGTCAACTGGGCGCTCGCCGCTGGCACGCTGATCGCGGTTATCGGCTTCGGCTCGTCGGACGCGCTCGCCGGCGCCTACGGCATCGCGGTCTCGCTGCTCATGGTCATCACTACGCTGATGGCGACCTTCGTCGCTCTGCATTGGAAGCACAATCCGTTTCTCGTCTATGCCGTCAACGGCGGGCTCATCGCCATCGACCTCCTGTTCCTCGCCTCGACCTCGACCAAGATCCTCGAGGGCGGCTGGTTTCCGCTGCTGATCGCCTTCACCATCGCCTTCCTCATGCTGACCTGGCGCAAGGGCGGGGAGATGATGGACGCCTACCGCGTCGAACTGCGCGAGCGCGTGCAGGATTTTCTCGACCACATCAAACGCGATCCGCCTTATCGCCTGCCAGGCTCGGCGATCGTGCTCGGCCGAATGGCCAAGGGAGTGCCACTCGCGCTTTCGTACAATGTCAAGTGCAACCGCGTGCTGCACGAGCATGTCCTGTTCGTGGCGGTGATCACGACCGAAACGCCCTATGTCACGGACGAGGATCGGGTGGCGGTTGCGCCGATCGCGCAAGGCTTCGAGCGCGCGGAAGTGCGCTATGGGTTCATGGAGCAGCCCAACGTCCCGGAGGCGCTGGCCCTTGCCATCGCCCGCGGCCAGATCGCGAATGTCGATATTGAGAGCTCGGTCTATTATACCGGCCACGAGACGATCATCGCGGCGGGCCGGCGCCCTGGCCTCACCCGATGGCGTGAGGCGTTGTTCGCGTTCATGCACCACAACGCCCAGCGGCCCGGCGCCTATTTCAAGATTCCCGCCGCCCAGATCATGGAGATCGGCGTCGAATTCGAGATTTGAGCCGCACGCCGCTCAGGTGACTTGTTTCGATCGCGCCGCCATGCGAGGCTTGGGCCTGCTGACAAGACCGGAGGGAATTCGGCGCCGGTTTCGAACGAGGGAGGACGCCCATGGTCAAAATGGTCGCGAGGCTGGTGGCGGTTGCGCTGTTCGCGCTGTCGCTGCCGCTGGTGGTTCAAGCAAAGACGTTCTACTGGATCTCGCATGGGAGCCCCGCCGATCCGGTGTGGACCTATTTTCTCCAGGGCGCCGAGACCTGGGCCAAGGACACCGGGCAAACGGTCAAGACCTCGTTCCACAATGGAGACGTCCCTTCGCAGCAGGAGGCGATTCGCGCCGCGATCGCGGCCAAGGCGGACGGGATCGTCACCACCAGTCCCGATCCGGGCAGCCTGGTCGATGTCGTCAAGGAGGCGCGCGCGGCCGGCATCCCCGTCATCAACTTCAACACCCCCGATCCCAAGGTGAACTTCAACGCCTACGTCGGGGGCGATCTGACGTCCGTCGGCAAGGGATGGGCGCAATATCTCGTCGACCATAAGCTGGTGAAATCGGGCGATTTCGTCTGGATGCCGGTCGAAGTCCCCGGCGCCAGCTACGGCGTCGTCGAGGAGCAGGCGATCGCCACGGTGTTCAAGCCGCTCAACATCACCTGGGAAGTCACCGACAGCACCCTGGATCAGGCGACGGTCATTTCCCGGATGAGCGACTACCTCACCGCCAACCGCAAGAAGATCAAGGCGATCATCGGGCTCGGCGATATGGTCACCGGCTCGATCAAGCGGGTGTTCGATCAGGTCGGCGTGAAGCCGGGCGAGATTCCGGTGGTTGGCTGGGGCAATTCGAGCAGCACGACCGCCGAGGTGATGGAAGGCTACGTCAACGCCGCCGAATGGCAGGACCCGCTCGCCACCAGCTATCTCGCGCTCTCGCTCGCCAATATGGCCGCAAGCGGGATCCCGCCCGGGTTCGACATCCACGTCGGCACGCTCTACGAAAAGGACAAGGCGCCGCTCTTCGACAAGATCATGTCCTCCAACAAATAGCAGACCAGCCGCTCGCGGCCTCAAGCCGCGAAGCGATGAAGCCGCCGGCCGGGGGAGCCTCCCCCGGCCGTCCACTCCCCGGTGACAACAAGCTTGACCAAGGACTTCCCTTTCCGACGTCTCATCATGGCGCCGGAGTTCGGCCCGTTTGTGCTGCTGGTTCTCGAACTCGCGGTCTTCTACGCGATCAATCCCGATTTCCTGTCGATCCTCAATATCAGCAATACGCTCACCTTCACCGTCGAGCTTGGGCTGATCGCGCTGGCGACGACGCTGCTCATGACCGCGGGCGAGTTCGATCTCTCCGTCGGCTCGGTGTTCGGCTTCTCGCCAGTGCTCATGTGGTCGCTGTTCAATGGCGGGGTGACCTCGCTGAACGTCGGCTTCGTGGTCAGTCTGGCGGTCGCGGCGCTGATCGGGCTGTTTAACGGCCTGTTCGTCACCCGCCTCAGGATCCCCTCGTTCCTGGTGACGCTCGGCATGCTTCTGGTGGTGCGCGGCACGGCGCTATTCGTCACCAGCGGCTTCCCGCAGCGCACCTGGAGAGCGGAGGGGCAGTGGCTCGCCGACCTTTTGGTCGGCGAATTCTACGTCGGATCGTTCCGGGTCTACGCCTCGCTGTTCTGGTTCATCGCCGCCGCGGTGATCCTCGGCTATCTTTTGACGGAGACCAAATACGGCAACTGGATCCAGGCGACCGGCGGCAACCCGGGCGCGGCGCGGGCGCGCGGCGTCGACGTCGACAAGGTCAAGGTCGCCCTCTTCGTCCTCTCCGCCGTCATGGCCGCCTTCGCCGGGATCATCAGTTCGATCCGCACCTCAGCCGCCAATCCTAACAGCGGAACCGGCTACGAGCTCGAGGTGATCGCGATGGTGGTCATCGGCGGCACGGCGCTGACCGGCGGGCGCGGCACGATCGTCGGCACCGTGCTCGGCATCCTGATCCTGCGCGTGATGCGCAACGGCATCGTGCTGATCGGCGTGCCAGGCCTCGCCTACAACATCTTCATCGGCGCCATCATTCTCGGCATGATGGCGCTGCATTCCGGGCTCGAGCGCCGGCATCAGGCGGGAACCTGACGAAATGGGCGAAGACCTGATCCGCATGGAGCGCATCAGCAAGTTCTACGGGCGCGTGCAGGCGCTCGACGGCGTCAATTTCAGCGTCGGGCGCCAAGAGATCGTCGGGCTGCTCGGCGACAACGGCGCCGGCAAGTCGACGCTGATCAAGGTGCTGTCGGGCGCGGTGCGCGCAACCAGCGGCGACATCATCGTGCGCGGCCAGCGCGCCAACATCCGCTCGACGACGGACGCGATCGCGCTCGGGATCGAAACCATCTACCAGGATTCGGCGCTCGTCACCCAGCTTTCGATCGCGCGCAACCTGTTCCTCGGGCGCGAGCCGCTGAAGGGCCCGCGATTCCTGAACCGCATGGATGCTGGCCTGATGGAGGAGGTGGCGGGCGACCTGTTGCGGAAAGTGGGGATCGGCAAGGCGATCCCGGCCTCGACGCCGATCTC
>DATNBG010000280.1:0-2864 GCA_035572075.1 Roseiarcus sp.
GCACGGTGACGCCAGCCGGAATCATGGAATCGCGCCGCCTGCCGGGCTCCGGCGCCGGCCCCAGCCCCGACAGGATGATGATCGGCTCGGAGGGCGCGCTGGGCGTCATCACCGAGGCCTGGATGCGGCTGCAAGGCCGGCCGCGCTTCCGCGCCGGCGCGGTCATCGGCTTCCCCGATTTCTTCGCCGCGGCGCGGGCGGTGCGCGCCGTCGCGCAGGCGGGGCTCTACCCCTCCAACCTCCGCGTCATCGACAATGACGAAGCGGGCGCCTATGGCGTCAACGCCTATGAAGAGAGCCTGCTGGTGCTGGCCTTCGAATCCGCCGACCATCCCGTGGACGCGTGGATCAAGCGCGCTATCGAGCTCTTGGGCGACCACGGCGGGCGCCGCCATTCCGACGAGGCGGCGGGTTTGCGCTGGCGCACCGCCTTCATCCGCATGCCTTATGGCCGCGAACTCACCGTGCCGATGGGGGTGATCAACGACACGTTCGAGACCGCGATCACCTGGGACAAGTTCGAGGCTTTCCACCACACGGTCCGCAAGGCGGCGGAGGACGCGCTCAAGGAAGCCACCGGCCATGAAGGAACCGTGTCAACCCGCTTCACCCATGTCTATCCGGACGGGCCCGCGGTCTATTACACCTTCAACGTGCTTGGGCAGCCCGGCCGCCTCATCGAGCAGTGGCGGCACATAAAGTCCCGCGCCTCCGACGCGCTGATCGCCGCGGGCGGCACGATCACCCACCATCACGCGGTCGGGCGCGACCACATGCCCTGGTACCGCGCCCAGCGCCCGGCCTTGTTCGCAGGAGCGCTCGAGGCGGCGAAGCGCGCGCTCGACCCCATGGGGATCATGAACCCCGGCGTTCTGGTCCCGTGAATTGGGGCCCATCCTTCGCCGCGCCATGCTATCCTCCGATGCGCGGCGGAGCCTCGCGATGCGGGGCTATTTCTTCTTGTCGCCCGATGAGCCGCGCGCCATGAACCCGAGCACGCCCGCAAGCAGCACGAGAGTCAGGAGCGGCCGCTTCAACGCGAGCGGCGCGGTCTGCGCCAGAAGCGAAACGAACTGGGGCGCGGTCGGGCTGGGCGCGGGCGGCGGCGGGCGGCGCTTGACCATGAGCGGCGTCAACGCCAGGAGCCCCAGAACGAGCGCAACTCCCGCCACGATCAGCGCGGCGAGCGGCGCCGCGAAGAGCGTCGCCAGCCAGAAGAACAAAGCGGCGAACAGCGCGACCAGCATGATGACAAAGAAAACTGCCGCGATGAGGGCGAAGGCCGCCGGGATCGTCACCCGCCGGATCACGGCCTGCGCTTGCTGCTGCGCATAGTGCTGCGCAAACGCGACAATATCGTTGGGCATGCCCCCGTTTACCTGCGAAGGAGGAGCGCGAGCACAAGACCGGCCGAGAACGCGACGCCAACGGCGGCGAGCGGGTTCTTGCGGACGGCGGCGCTCAAATTCTCCGCCGCCTGCGACAGATCCTCGTTGCTGGCGACGAGGTCGCGCCCGCCGCGATAAAGGTTGGAGGCCGTCTCGGCGGCTCGCGCGCCGACTTCATCGAGGTGCGCTCCGGCCGCCACCGCCTTCGCGCTCTCCATCGCATGTTGGGCATGCTTGCCCGCAGTGGCGAGCGCCGCCGCGCCCTGCTTGAGCGCCCGGTTTTGTAGCCCGTCCGTCTTGTCGTCGCCTTCGGGATCGCTGCTCGCCATGGATTTGCTCCCTATGCGCCTCTCGCGGGTCGCCGTCGTCTTAACGCAACTTGCGCGCCTTGGTTCCCCCGCCGGTCTTCGCTGCGGACAGACGCCTCCCCAAGCTGTCCGATCCGAAGGTTCAGTGCACCGAAGTCAGCGTGAGGGTCGTGACGCCGGCGGCGAAGTTGAGGCCCGACTGACCCTGGACGGTGAGCGGTTGCAAAGAGAACGCCCGGCCCGTTCCGCCGACCAGGAGGTTGGCGCCGAGGCCGGCGCCGGCGGTGGCCTGGGCGCCGACGCCCCCGTAGGTTCCCGCCAGCGCTCCATGAGGAACCCCCGAGGACGGGGCGAGGACGCCCCAAACCATCGTGCCTTGCTGCACCGCGCCAAGGGCAAGGCCGAATTGTTCGATGCGGCCGGTGTACTTGTCCGGCGGCCCCCCGTTGGCGGGGTCGAAGGAGCAGATCATCGTCTGCTTCTGCGTGATCAGCATGCCGATCCCTGCGGAAACGTCGCAGGTGAGGGTCCCGACCTTCACACTCGACTGGGCAAAAGCCGGGGACGCAATCAGCGCGGCGGCCGCCGCGGTCAGCCATGTAAGTTTGCGAATTGTCATTTTTGACCCTCCAGGCGGCGCCCATGCGCTCGCCAGCGCCAACAATGTAAGCCGAACGTAGCTTTGAACCTTGATCAATGTCAAAGTACAGGTTGCGTCACGCCGCCGAAGGCCGACCGGGGCCGCTCCTGTCTCAAGTCACGGCCTTTTTGCTTGAGGCCGCCTCGCCGGGACGCGGTTTTCGCTTTAAGGGAGCAACGCTCAAGGCATGTCGACGGTCTCCTCTTCCCCCCGCTCCACAGAGACGCCCGCCTTCCGCGAGGCGCGCGATCTCCTGCTTGAGCTTGGGCCCGACTATCATGGCGCGCGGGCCGCCTTCGTCTGGCCGAGGCCCGAGCGGTTCAACTGGGCGCTCGACTGGTTCGATGCCGAGCTTGCGGTGGGCGAGCACGGCGGACGAACCGCGCTGAAGGTGATCGGCGATCGCGTCGAGACGCGAACCTTCGCCGATCTGCGCTTGGAATCCTCGCGTCTGGCCAACGGCCTGCGCGCGCTCGGCGCGAGACGCGGCGATCGATTGCTCATGATGCTGGGCGTGGTCCCGGAACT
>DATNBG010000281.1:0-3324 GCA_035572075.1 Roseiarcus sp.
CAGCGCTGCGTGACGGCGCCGCAATTCTGGCAGACATAGGAGGAACGAAACCTTGCCATGGGCGTCCGACTGGCAGGTTTGCCGTGACCTGTCGAGAGGGTTTGTCGGCCCGGCGGCCGCCCCCTCCCCGCTTGCGGGAGCGGCATGGGGCAGGGGGTCCCTACGGCACCAGCACGGCCGCCCCTTCGAGCCTGCCTTGGCGCAAATCGTCGAGCGCCTCGTTGGCCCTGGCGAGCGGATAGGGCGTGGTCGCGGTCCGCACCTTCGCTTCAGCCGCGATCTCCAGGAATTCGCGGCCGTCGGCGCGGGTCAGATTGGCGACCGAGACTATGCTCCGCTCCTCCCACAACAGCGAGTACGGGAACGCGGGCACGTCGCTCATATGAATGCCGCCGCAGACCACCCGTCCGCCCTTGCGCACCGCAGCGAGCGCGGCGGGAACGAGCGCGCCGACGGGTGCGAACAGGATGGCCGCGTCGAGCGGCTCGGGCGGCTTTTCGTCCGACCCGCCCGCCCATTCGGCGCCGAGCGAGCGCGCGAACGCCTGACCGCCGGCGTCGCCTGCCCGGGTGAAGGCGAACACGCGCCGCCCCTGCCAGCGGCAGACCTGGGCGATGATGTGCCCGGCGGCGCCGAAGCCGTAGACGCCGATCGTCCGCGCGTCCCCGGCCATTTTCAGCGAGCGCCAGCCGATGAGCCCCGCGCAGAGCAGCGGCGCCGTCGCGACCGGGTCGAGATCATCGGAGAGAGGGAAGACGAAATCCGCGTCCGCGATCGCGTGGGTGGCGTAGCCGCCGTCCCTTGTGTAGCCGGTGAAGAGCGGCGCGTCGCACAGGTTCTCGCGTCCGCTCAAGCAATAGGGGCAAGTCCCGTCGGCGTGAGCGAGCCAGGCTGCGCCGACGCGCGCGCCTGGCTTGAGGCCGACCCCTTGGCCCGCCGCCTCGACGCGGCCGACAATCTCGTGCCCCGGCACGATGGGGAGCTTGGGGTCAGGCAGTTCGCCGTCGACGACATGCAGGTCGGTGCGGCAGACGCCGCAGGCCTCGACCCTGACCCGGATCTCACCCGGCCCGGGCGCAGGATCGGGCCGCTCCTCCATCATGAGCCGCTCATGGGGCCGATGGAGGACCATGGCGCGCATGGAAAGGGCCCGTTCAGGCGCTGGCGCGCCGGGACCCCGCGACCGACCGCCTGAGAAGCGCATAGAGGCTGCCGCCGGTCAGCGCCCCAAGCACATAGGCGATGAAGACCAGCAGGGCGAGCGGCAGGCTGAGGCCGAGCCAGAGGAAGGCCACGCTGACGCTCGCCGCGTTCTGGGCGACGAAGACGATCAGCGCGGCGACAAACACCACGACGATCGCCAGATAAAGCCAACGCACGGAGAGGTCTCCCGTCGGGTCAGGCCGCGGGCGCGTTGCGCAGGCCGAGGCCGAGCCCGATCCAGCCCGCGCCCGCGAACACGAGGTCGACGCCGAGGATGATTCCGAGCGCGTAGAGTCCCGAATACGGCCAATGGATCAGGATGACGATCCCGAGCAGCAGCGTGATCACGCCCGAGGCCACCACCCAGCCCCACGGCGTGCCCCCCTTCATATTGAAGCCGAGGAAGATCCGCACGATGCCGGACGCGACCAGCGCCGCGCCGAGGAGCAGCGTCAGCCAGATCGCGGTCAGCAAGGTGTTCTCAAACGCGATGAAGCCGGCGACGATGTAAAGAACCCCGAGCAGGAGCCAGAACAGGAACCGTCCCCAAGTCTTGATCTGGAACGAGTGGATGACTTCGAAGGCGCCCGCGATGATCATCATGATGCCGACCACCCACACCGCCGCCGCCGTCGCCGGAATGACCCTGCCGAGCGCGATGAGGCCAGCGACGAGGTAGACCACGCCGAGGGCGACGACCCAGCCCCATTTGGCCCTGAGAGGCGCAAGGCCCGCGGTCGGTCCAAGCCCGAATACCGATGCTGTGTTGGTCATGGCGTCGTCCTCGATTCTCATGCCGCGTGCTGGAACGGGCCGTTCCAGGCCCTCCAAGCGCGCTTTGGCGCCTATCTCTATCTATCATAATCAGTTTTAATGGAGAAGCGCCCGCCCTTTTCGCAACGGACAACGAGCGGGAAGCCGGCCCGGGCCCCGAGCGTCCTCAGGCCCGGCCCTTCCAGTCCCTCATCCGGCTCGTGAGCAGGAACGAAGCGGCCTCGTCCGAGTGGGCCAGATAGTCGTGCGCGGCGCGCGAGAGGCGCTCGATCAATGATTTCTTGTAGCCTTTGTCCTTGGGCTCAAGCGGGACCGTGGTGACGATTACCAGCACGCGCTGCTCGCTGCCGTCCTTGGCCTTCGCGGTCCATACCTTGGCGGCCCTGGCGAGGGGATGAGAGAATGCCATTGCCATCTGCCCCCCTTGGGTGAAACCCCGCGCGGCATAAGAACATGACGCGCATGCGCGTCAAGCCCGCTCTCGCGCCCGCGCGAGAGGACTTCGATCACCCCTTCGCCCGCGCGACCGACGGCGACTTCGCGGCCGGCGCCTCATCGGCTTCGCCCACCTCCTTGCCGTTGATCGTGAGGCGCCCCTGCGAGGCGCCGAGCTTGACCGTCGAGCCGTCCTGGATGTCTCCAGCCAGCAGCATCTGAGCCAGTGGGTCCTGCACCCATTTCTGGATCACCCGCTTCAAGGGCCGCGCGCCATAGGCCGGATCGTAGCCCTTGTCCGCGAGCCACTGGCGCGCCTTGGCGTCGAGGCTCAAGCCGATCTTGCGATCCTCCAAGAGCCGGTTCAGGCGCTTGAGCTGGATGTCGACGATCTCCCCCATGTCCTCGCGCCTCAAGCGGTGGAAGAGGATGATCTCGTCGACCCGGTTCAAAAACTCGGGCCGGAAATGGGAGCGCACCACCCCCATCACTTCCTTCTCGACCGCTTTTGTGTCCTCGCCCTCGCGCAGGTTGACCAGATATTCGGAGCCGAGGTTCGAGGTCATCACGATCAGCACGTTGCGGAAATCGACCGTCCGGCCCTGGCCGTCGGTGAGCCGCCCGTCGTCGAGAACCTGCAACAGCACGTTGAACACGTCCGGATGCGCCTTCTCGATCTCGTCGAACAGCACCACCTGATAGGGCCTGCGCCTCACCGCTTCGGTCAGCGCGCCCCCTTCCTCGTAGCCGACATAGCCGGGAGGCGCGCCAATCAACCGCGCGACCGAGTGCTTCTCCATGTACTCGGACATGTCGATGCGCACCATCGCGCTCTCGTCGTCGAACAGGAAGGCCGCGAGCGCCTTGGTGAGCTCGGTCTTGCCGACGCCGGTGGGTCCTAAGAACATGAAC
>DATNBG010000282.1:0-2094 GCA_035572075.1 Roseiarcus sp.
AGGATGCGGGCGGCTTCAGGCTGGGCGAAGGCCTTGATCCTCTGGCGCAGGTCGTCGACTTCCATCAAGCCCAGGATGACGTAGACGAGGGCGATCAGCCAGAAGCTCAGCGTGGTGTTGACGCGGCCCGTGATCTGGCCCGCCCAGCGCAGGAGCCAGGCGACGTTGAAATGCTCGCTCCATAGCCCGGCGACCGAGACGCCATGCTCCTCGAGCCATTCGATCGCCTTATCGTAGAGCGCCTGGTAGCGCGCGGAATCGGCGACCAGAGACAGCCCGACATGGCCGAAGCCCCATACGATGAGCGAGGCGAAGGCGATGCATGCGGCGACAGTCAGCGTCATGGTGACGGCGAGCGCCAGCAGCGCCGGCATTCGCGCCTTGAGCCAGCATTGCAATGGCCAGACGATCGCGATGATGAACAACGCCAGCGCCAGCGGCGCGAACACCTCGCTCGCCTGATAGGCGGCGGCGGACGCCAGGATCGCGGCGACGATTCCAGCCGACACGTTGAGCGCCGAATTGCGCGCCATGCGGAAGTTCCAGGGCTCCGCCCCGCCCATGAGCGGAAGCGGGGCGGTTCTTGCCCGAACGGCGCCGCCATGTACAGCCGTAGACGAACTTCCACTTCGCCGGACGAGGCGCGCGACGGGCGTTCATCGGCGGCCCCGTTCGCGCCTTGGGGCGCTCAGGACGCGTGGGCGAGGTCCAGGCGAGCCTCGGCGCCCTCCTGCGGCTGCCGGCGGTCGCCGAGAGAGTCGCAGACGTGGACGATGGTCATGTCGATGAAATAGATGAGCGCCCTGTCCGAGCACGCCTCCCCAAGCGTGCGAGCCTCTTTCAGTTTCTTCGCGACTTCGATCAGACAGTCGATTTTCGTCATGACCTTGTCTCGCTTTCGCGGGTCTTGCGGCGCCCGCCATTCCAGCGTTGCTTTCCGGCGCCGCGGCCTGGGCCGCGCTCCGGCGTTCGTTATCGTGTTCGTCATCGATAGCCCCCGACCATGGCCGCCGAATCGCTACCAAACCACTATAAGTTGTAGGATCAATTGTATGCAACCAACCAACTATGTGGCGTTTTTCGTTCCGCCGGATGCGAGCTTAGCCGGGAATTGGAAAAGTTAACAGTGTCCTCGGCGCTCCTTTCACCGCCTTCGCGCGGGCTTGCCCTTCTTGCCCTTTTTGCCCTCCTCGATCGGCGCCGCCGCGGCGCGGAAGCCGCCCCACGGATCGGCGACCGAGGAGAGACGCGCCGGCGCATTGCGGATGGTGAAATAAGCCGGCCCGATTTCCGGGGCGAGCTCCTCCCAGGCGAGCGGCATCGAAACCGCCGCGCCGGGCCTGGCGCGAGTGGAGTAGGCGGCGACCGCGGTCATGCCGCGCTGGTTGCGCAGATAGTCGATCAGGACCTTGCCGTGGCGCTTGGCCTTCGTAATCGTCGAGACGAAGCGCTCGGGGCTGTCGGCCGCCATCGCGTCGGCGATCGCCTTGGTGAAGGCCTTGACCGCCGGCCATTCCGCCTTCGGCTTGACCGGCGCGACCACGTGCAGCCCCTTGCCGCCGGAAGTCTTCACGAACGCCTCAAGGCCCGCGCTCTTCAGCCGCTCGCGGACCTCCTGCGCCGCCGCGATCACCGACGTCCAGGCGACGTCCTCGCCCGGATCGAGGTCCATCACGATCATGTCCGGCCGCTCCCAGTCGTCGACCATCGACCCCCAGGGGTGGATTTCCAGCGCCGCCGACTGGACCAGCGCGATCAGCCCGTCGAAGTCCCGGATGCTGATCAGCGGCTCGGGCTCCTCCGGGTCCTTGACCAGGACGATGGCGCGGTTGAGCCCCTTCCAGGCGTGCTTCTGGAAGAACGTCTGCCCTCCGATCCCGTCCGGGCAGCGCAGCAAGGCCAGCGCCCGGCCGACAATGAACGGCTTCATGAACGGCCATGCCTCGGCGTAATAGCCGGCGAGGCCTTCCTTGGTGACGCCGGCCTCCGGCCAATAGACGCGGTCAGGATGGGTCAGCCTCACGCTCGTCTTCGGGCGCTCGGGCGCGGGGTTCGAGGACGCAGCCGTTTCGCGCACGACCTCGCGCGCCGGCT
>DATNBG010000283.1:0-6456 GCA_035572075.1 Roseiarcus sp.
ACCGCCGGCGCCAAGCTTGACGTGCGGGACGGCGCGGTTTCGATCCTGAAGGAAGGCAAGGTCAAGAAGCTGGTCGACGCGGTCGAGCAGATTTCCTTCTCGGGCCCGCGCGCCGTCGCCCAGGGACAGGACATCCTCTACGTCACCGAGCGCTGCGTCTTGAGGCTCGAGCGTGAAGGCGTGACCGTCACCGAGATCGCCCCGGGCGTCGATCTCAAGCGCGACATTCTCGCCCAGGCGGAATTTCCGCTCCGCGTCGCGGACGGCCTGTGTAAGATGGACGCCGCGCTGTTCCATCCCGAACCCTTTAAGCTCGAACTGCGTCCGGCCAGGGAGCCGCTCAGTTGAGTCCTTACGTCGATCTGGCCTTCGAGGGCCCCTGCGTGAGGCTGACGCTCAAGCGGCCCGAGAAGCTGAATGCGCTCGACCGGCCGATGATCGAGGCGCTGTACGAAGCAGCGCGGCGGATCGAGGCCTCGACGGAGGCGCGCGTCGCCATCCTCTCGGGCGAAGGCAAGGCGTTTTGCGCAGGCGGCGACATCGCCGCCTGGGGCGGCCTGCCGCCGCTCGACATGTGGCGGGACTGGACACGAGCCGGACACCGCGCCTTCGAGGCTCTGGCGCGCTTGCGCGTGCCCATGATCGTCGTCCTCACCGGCCACGCTTTTGGCGGCGGCCTCGAGTTGGCGGCGGTCGGCGACCTTCGGATCGCCGAAAGCGGCGTCAAGCTCGGCTTGCCGGAGACGGGGCTCGGCATGGCGCCAGGATGGTCGGGCACGCAGCGGCTCGTGCGCCGCTTCGGCCCGTCCGCCGTCCGTCGCATGGCGCTGACCGGCGCGATGTTCTCCGCCGACGACGCTCTCAAGCTCGGCCTTGTCGACGAGGTGGTCCCCAGGGGCGAGGGTCTGTCGCGCGCCAACGCGCTCGCCGCCGACGTCGCGAAGCGGGGCCCGCTCGCGGTGCAAATGGTCAAGGCGATGATCAACGCCGCCGAGGGCGAGGATCGCGACGCGCCGATCGAGGGGCTGGCCGGCGCCCTCACCGCTTACACCGAAGACCTGGCCGAGGGCGTCGCGGCCTTTCGCGCCAAGCGCGCCCCCGCCTTCAGCGGCCGGTAGGAGATTGCCATGAACGGCTCGCCAATGCGATGGACTAGGGCGCGGAACCCGGCCGCAACGCCGTCAAGGCCCTACCGGGGAGAAGACGTCTCCCGTCCATGCCGGTCCCCGGACCAATTGGCGGCCCGGCGCGCGGCTACTAAATCCGGCTGCCGGGCCGTTTCCGGCGGAGGAAACCTGAAAGGAAGAGCATCCATGAAACTTCGGTCGATCTTGATGGCGGGCGCGATGACCGCCGGGGCGCTGGGCCTTGCATCGGGGGCGTCCGCCGCCGACACCAAGGAAGTCCAGATGCTGCATTGGTGGACGTCGGGCGGCGAAGCGGCCGCGCTGAACGTCATCAAGCAGGCGCTTGCGAAGCAGGGCTATGGCTGGAAGGACGTGCCGGTCGCGGGCGGCGGCGGCGGCGCGGCCATGACGACCTTGAAGGCGATGGTCGCCGCCGGCAATCCGCCGACCGCCTCGCAGATCCTCGGCTATTATGCATTGGACTATGCCGACGCCGGCAAGCTTGCCGACATCACCCCGCTCGCGACCAAGGAGGGCTGGGCCAAGGTCATCCCGACCGCGCTGCAGAAATTCACCACCGTCGACGGCAAGTGGGGCGCGGTGCCGGTCAATATCCATTCGGTGAACTGGATCTGGGTCAACAAGGCGCTGATGGAAAAGATCGGCGGCACGGAGCCCAAGACGTTCGACGAACTCATCGCGCTGCTCGACAAGGCGAAGAAGGCGGGCGTTATCCCGCTCGCGCTCGGCGGCCAGCCCTGGCAGGAGGCGACGATGTTCGATTCGGTCGTCGCCTCGACCGGGGGCATCGACTTCTACAAGAAAGCCTTCATCGATCTCGACGAAAGCGCGCTCAAGTCGGACACGATGAAGAAGAGCTTCGACAATCTCGCGAAGCTGCGCGAGTACGTTGATCCCAACTACGCCGGCCGCGACTGGAACCTGGCGACCGCCATGGTCATCAAGGGCGACGCGCTCATGCAGGTGATGGGCGACTGGGCCAAGGGCGAATTCAGCAACGCCCACAAGGTCGCCGGCAAGGATTATCTCTGCTATCGCTTCCCGGGCACGGACGGTTCTGTCCTCTACAACACCGACATGTTCGCCTTCTTTCAGGTCTCCGCCGACCGTAAGGCGGCGCAGACGGCGCTCGCCGAGACGACGATGAGCCCGGCTGTGCAGATCGGGTTCAACGTCATCAAGGGTTCCGCCCCGGCGCGCATGGACATCTCGGATGCGGCGTTCGACGAATGCGGCAAGAAGGCGATCGCCGACATCAAGGCGGCGAACGCCAAGGGGACGTTCCTCGGCTCGATGGCCCAGAACTACGCCCAGCCGCCCGCGATCGCCACGGCCTACTACGACGTCGTAACGAAGTTCCTTCATGGGGAGATCAAGACCTCCGACGAGGCCGTGAAGCAGCTGGTCGTCGCGATCAATTCCGCGAAGTGACGAGAATTGCCCTTCCCCGCCGCTGGCGGGGAAGGGCGCCCGCCGCGGATCCGATGGCGCTCAGCGCGGAGGAACACAAGCCATGACGACCACCGTCCAACCCGCCGCCGCAGCAATCGTCCGCAGCTCTCGCGGCGTGGGCGACCGCCTGCGCGATCTCCTGCCGAAACTCGTTCTCGCCCCGTCCTTTCTGTTGATCCTGTTCTTCGTCTACGGGTTCAACCTCTGGACGATCCTTCTGTCCTTCACCAACTCCAAAGCCTTCACCAATTTCAATTTCATCGGCTGGGCGAACTACCAGAAACTGTGGACCTGGACCTTCCAGAGCGACCCGCCGTCGAACTGGTACACGGCAATCGTCAACATGGGGATCTTCGGCGGCCTCTATGTCTTCTTCTGCCTCGCGCTCGGCCTCCTGCTCGCCATCCTGCTCGACCAGAAGATTCGCGGCGAAGGCGTGTTGCGCCCGATCTACCTCTACCCGCTGGCGCTTTCCTTCATCGTGACGGGCACGGCCTGGAAGCTGTTTCTCGATCCACGCATCGGGCTTGAAAGAGCCGTGCACGACCTCGGCTGGACGAGCTTCCATTTTGATTGGGTCGTCAATCCGCGGATGATGATCTATTGCGTTGCGATCGCCGGGATCTGGCAGACCTCGGGCTTCGTGATGGCGATGTTTCTCGCGGCGTTGCGGGGCATCGACAGCGAGATTCTGAAAGCCGCGCAGATCGACGGCGCCTCCGCTTACGCCACCTATCGCCGGATCGTCATCCCGATGCTGCGCCCTGTGTTCCTCTCCGCCATAATCGTGCTGACGGGCATGGCGCTCAAGTCGTACGACCTCGTGCTCTCGGTCACGGGCAAGAACCCCGGCGGCGCCGCGGAGCTACCCTCGACTTTCATGTACTCCTACACTTTCACCCGCAATCAGATGGGCGTCGGCTCGACCAGCGCTGTGATCATGCTCGCGACCATCGCCGCGATCATGGTGCCGTACCTCTATTCCGAATTGAAGGAGAAGCGCTGATGAGCGCCGCTGACGCCCTGAACGGCGCTCCTTCGCGCGAACCCGCCCGCCACTCGAACGTAACGCGGATCGTCATCTACGGCCTCCTGATCGTATTCGCGGTCATCTACCTCCTGCCGCTCGTCGTCATGGTGATGACGTCGCTGAAGTCTCTCCAAGAGGTGACCGGCGGGAACATGTTCTACCTGCCGCGGCATCCGACCTTCGCGCCCTGGATGAAGGCCTGGGGCTCCGCCTGCGTCGGCGTAACCTGCGCTGGCCTCAAGGGCTATGTCTGGAACTCGGTGAAGATGGTGGTCCCGGCGGTGCTGATTTCCAGCCTGCTTGGCGCGCTCAACGGCTACGTTCTGACCAAGTGGCGCTTTCCCGGCCACAAGCTCGTGTTCGGGATGATGCTGTTCGCCTGCTTCATCCCATTCCAGTCGGTGCTGATCCCGATGGCGACGATCCTCGGCAGGCTCGGGGCGTTCGGTCAGATGCTTCAAAACACCATCGGATTGTCGCTCGGCTTCGGCAATCCGACCGTCAATCTGGTTCTGGTGCATACCGTCTACGGCCTTGGCTTCACGACCCTCTTCTTCCGCAACTACTACGAGACGTTCCCGACCGAGCTCGTCAAGGCGGCGCAGATCGATGGCGCGAGCTTCTTCCAGATCTTCCGCCGTATCCTCCTGCCGAACTCGGCGCCGATCTTCATCGTGACGGTGATCTACCAGTTCACCAACATCTGGAACGACTTCCTGTTCGGCTCGACCTTCGCGGCGGGCGATTCCGCGCCAATGACGGTCGCGCTCTACAACATCGTCAACACCTCGACGGGCGTCATTGAGTACAACGTCAATATGGCGGCGGCGATCATCGCGGCTGCGCCCACCCTCATCGTCTACGTCCTTGCCGGACGCTACTTCGTCCGCGGCCTGATGGCCGGCGCGGTGAAAGGATAAATCGATGTCCACCCTCGAAATCAACGCCCTGCGTAAAAAGTACGGCGCTCTCGAAATCCTGAAGGGCATCGACATCTCGCTCGAGAAAGGGGGGTTCCTCGTGCTCGTGGGGCCCTCAGGTTGCGGCAAATCGACGCTGCTCAACACGATCGCCGGCCTCGAGTCGATAACCTCGGGCGAGATCCGGATCGGCGGCCAGGTCGTCAATGACCTGCATCCGTCGAAGCGGGACATTGCGATGGTGTTCCAGTCCTATGCCCTCTACCCGAACATGTCGGTCGCGGAGAACATGGCCTTCGGCATGGAAATGCGCGGCGTCCCGAAGCCCGAACGCGAGAAGGCCGTCGCGGCGGTCGCCAAGACGCTGCAGATCGAACATCTTCTGTCTCGCCGTCCCAGCCAGCTTTCGGGCGGCCAGCGCCAGCGCGTCGCGATGGGCCGCGCCCTGGTGCGTCAACCACAGGTCTTTCTGTTTGACGAGCCGCTGTCCAACCTCGACGCCAAGCTGCGCGTCGACATGCGCGTCGAGATCAAGCGGCTCCACCAGCAGACGGGAACCACGATCGTCTACGTCACCCACGACCAGATCGAGGCGATGACGCTCGCCACCAAGATCGCCGTCCTGAAGGATGGCGAATTGCAGCAGGTCGGGACGCCCTACGAGATCTACAATTCGCCGTCCAATCTCTTCGTTGCGGATTTCATGGGCTCGCCGGCGATGAATCTGCTGGAAGGGAAGGTGACCGGCGCCAACGGCGCGCGCCAGATCCTGATCGACCGCGAGGGCGATCCGCCGATCCTGCTGCCGATCCCCGCCAGCGCCGACGAGGCCAGGCTGTCCGATGGCGCGAAGGTGATCTTCGGCATCCGCCCGGAGGCGGTCAGCGACAGGGAGAGCGTCGATCGGGGCGCGAGGTCGGTCGCGACGTTCGACGCCAAAGTGGAGATCATCGAGCCGGCCGGATCGGACACCTACGTCATGACGCGCGCCGCCGGGAAAGAGTTCACCGCACGGATGCGCGCCGACACCCCGGTGTGCGTCGGCCAGAACCACACCTTCGCCCTCAACCTGGACAAAGCGATGCTGTTCGATCCGGGAACGTCACGCCGAATCTGACCCCTGGCGAACGGCTCGGCTCTTTGCGCGCGCTCGCGGCCCGCGACCCGGTGGAGTCGCGCGACCCCGAGCCTGAGAATCCTGATGGCCAATTTGGAAACCGTCGACATTGTGATCATCGGCTCAGGCATGGGCGGAGCGACCGTGGCGGCTGGCCTCGCGCCGACGGGCGCGAAGATTCTGGTGCTCGAGCGAGGCCAGCGCCTGCGCGACAGCGCGGAAGCGCGCGACCCCCGGGCCATCTTCCAGCGCGGCGTCTTCCGGCCGCAGGAGACCTGGCTTGACGCCGCCGGCCAATCCTTCAATCCGGGCAACTACTATTACGTCGGCGGCAATTCGAAGCTCTACGGCGCCGTGCTCCTTCGCTATCGGGCGCAGGACTTCGCGCCCGTCGAGCATCGCGAAGGCCCGACGCCCGGCTGGCCATTTTCCTACGACGAGCTCGAGCCCTGGTACACGCGGGCGGAGCGGCTCTATCGGGTCCATGGCGCGCTGGGCTTCGACCCGACCGAGCCGCGTCACTCGGCGCCCTTTCCTTTCGGGCCGGTTCCGGACGAACCCGCGATCGCGCGCGTCCGCGAGCGAATGAAGGCGGTTGACCTGCATCCCTTCCCCCTGCCCCTCGGAGTCGACATCGAGACCTGGCTGAAGCGCGCGCCGACGCCCTGGGACGCGTTCCCCGACACCGGGACCGGCAAGATGGACGCCGAGAGCTGCGGACTTGCCGAGGCGCTCCGTCACCCGAACGTCGAACTGCGCGAGAACACGAAGGTCGAGCGACTCCTTCCT
>DATNBG010000284.1:0-7891 GCA_035572075.1 Roseiarcus sp.
CGCATCGCGCCCGCGTCGAAATCACCACGAAGCCCAATCGCCGCCGCCATCGCGAACTCCTCCATCCGCAATGGTCGAATCACAACTCAGCCGATTCGTGAATCCCCCTCATGAGTCAGCCTCAGCGCGCTTTGGTATAAGATCGGCGCGTCTGCGGCGCCGCCATCGTCGGCGGCGGGAGCGTGAGCCTCAATGCCGGGCGGAGCTGGCGAGCGGTCGGACTGGTCTGACCCAAAAGCGAATCGCGCGCGCTGGAGCATTCCGCAATTGGATCGAACCGGCGGTCGTCCCTTCTCCCCGCATAGCCCGTCGAGAGACGGGCGTCTGGCGATGCCCTATGCGGGGAGAAGGTTAGGATGAGGGGGCGGGAGGCAAGCCGCCGGCGGCGAATTGACTCGCCCCTCACCCCTACCCTCTCCCGGCAGGTCGTGCAACTGCGCGTCGGGAACGAAGCTCGCCTTGATCAAGCCGTGGGCGGCGAGATCGGCGATCCACATCGCGTCGTTCATGTCGGTCTTGCGGCCGGGAACCGCCTTGATGTGGGCCGCGTTGGCGAGCACGAGTTCGAATTCGCCCGCGCTCAACATTTTCCACACCGGCAGCCAATAGACGCCGGTCGCCTCCATCGCCGCGACGCTGACCTTGCTCAAGATCAGCCACTCCAGCAAAGCCGACAGACCATCGGTCGTGGTCTCAAATCTCCGGCATTCCCGCGCCGCCTTGGTCCCCGACATCGCCCGCACGCAGGCGACGACGGTGTCCTTGTGAACGTCCAGTCCGGCGACGCAATCGTGGATCACATCCATGATCGCCTCCTCGTCACACGCCGCCGGCAAGGGCGCTTACCAGTGCAGAATCCTAAAAGGCAGGCTCCGGAACGTCGCCGCTCCTGGCGCAAAACGAGGTCATCAAAGCGCCCCAGGTCCAACTCGCGACCGAGCTTAACAGCGTCAGTGGGCGACCGACCTCTTGCCGGCAGCCCCATCCTACCGCCAAACCACAGCCCGTCGGCAAATCCGTTTCATCCATTGAGGTCGGCCGAAGGCCGGTGCGCAACTCGCGATGACGATTCCATCCAAACGCATTATGCCCTAGCGCCGAGCCGTCGCCCAAGCCCGACTGTTTGGTCCGATCTCGTTGCTCAGAAGGAAACCCCCAATGAACAAATCCACGCTTATCGCCGCCGCTCTGCTCATGCCCGCATTCTTCTTGTCGGCGCAAAGTGCCGGCGCCGAGGACATGAAGGGCATGAACAAGATGATGAAGCCCGCGACGACTCCAGCCGACAAGGCGTTCGCGGCCTCGATGAAGACCATGATGAATCGCATGAACGTGAAGCCGACGGGCAAGCCGGACAGGGATTTCGTTCTGATGATGATTCCGCATCATCAAGGGGCGATCGACATGGCCAAGGTTGAGCTGCAATATGGGACCGACCCGGAATTGCGCCAACTGGCGACAGATATCGTCGCCGCGCAAGAAAAAGAGATCGCGCAAATGAAGGCTTGGCTGGAGAAAAACGGCAAGTAGCCGCGCGCACGCGCCTCACGCCACCCCATAAGGCCGACGTGTATGCAGCATCTGGCGAAAGGCGAACCGCCCGCTATCCCGCGCTCGTCCTCATGCTGCGCGGGAGGCAACAGCAGCGGTGATCAGAAAGCCGAGCTTGAATTATTCCTGGTCCGAATTATCGTCTTCTTCGTCATGGCCATTTCCCGTCGATTCCATTCTGCCCGGCTTCCGGCCCATCATTCCCATGCCGCCTCCGCCCATCATCCCCATCCCGCCTCGCATCATGTCCATGCCGTGATGACCGTGTCCCATCATGAACAGCGCCCGGCCAAGCAGCGCGAATCGCCTTTTTTGGGCGTCGTCCAGGCTTGCGTATAGGGGCTTGGCGGCGTCAGCGACCTTCTTGATCGCGGCGCCGTGCTCGGTCATCCGCTGTCCCATGGCTTCCAGTCGGTCGATCGGGGAGAGGGTCTGTCCAGCTGCCTCCCCGCCCGTCATATCTTCGGAATTGTTCATGCTCCGCATCATCTCCCGCATTTTCTGCATGCGGTCCATCATGGACTTCATCTGGTCCATGTGCAGCTTGGCGGCGTCACGAACCGCCGTTTCAAAGGGCGGCCAGAGCTTGTCCTGGTCCGAGGTCAGTCTGAGGCCCGCCTTGAGGCCGGCGAGCTTCGCGTCAAGCAGCGCCTCGTGATCCGCGGCCCAATGCTGCATCCTCTCCATGCCCATCGATCCGGACGATTCATCCGAAGCGGCCTGGGCGGCGGGAGCGATTGTCCAAACAGCGAGCGCTGCAAAAGAAAGAAGAATGTGTCGCATAATCATTTCATGCCTCCAACAGGCCATCTGAGCCAATGCTTTTGGGCCGGCCGCCCAATCGCCGGCGAGGCGAACGTGCGGCGCTCTGTCGCTCAAGGAATCCATCATCAATTAGCGGCGACTGTAGGGCGCCGCGCCGGCGCTGAACTACGCAGGATTGCCGAAAAGTGGACACCGGTTTTCGGCTAAAAATTCCTGCGAAATCAAAGGAATCTAAGCAGGATTTCGTTGGCTCGCCAACGAGATCCTGCTTAGCAGGCTGTTGAAAAACTCATTTCCGCCGCAGTTCGATTCCGTTCCGGACTCCTTTGGATTCCGTTGTGTTCACGGTTTCGACCCTACGCGGCGGGCTTTTTCAACAGCTTGTTAGGCCTCCGCGTCGCGCATTTGCCCCCGGCCCGCAAACCTGCTAAGCGCCCGGCCTTCACGGAAACACGTGGGAGAACGCCCGGGTACGCCACCCGGGAAACCCGTTCGCACCACGAACTGCTAAACTTGGCGTGAGCCTTGAGGGCATGCCCCGAGGCCCGCGTCCGCGCATGGAGCAGCCAATGGCTAAGAAAATTACCGGCTATATCAAACTGCAGGTGCCGGCGGGCGCGGCCAATCCGTCGCCGCCGATCGGTCCCGCGCTCGGCCAGCGCGGCTTGAACATCATGGAGTTCTGCAAGGCCTTCAACGCGCGCACCGCGCAACTGGAGAAGGGCGCGCCGATCCCGGTGGTCATCACCGCCTACCAGGACCGCTCGTTCACCTTCGAGATGCGCCAGCCGCCGGTGACCTTCTTCCTCAAGAAGGCGGCCAATCTCAAACTCGGCAAGAAGCCGGCCTCGGGAGCGAAGACCGCGGGCCGCGGGTTCGTCGGCAAAGTGACGAAGGAGCAGGTGCGCGAAATCGCGGAGAAGAAGATCGTCGACCTCAACTGCGACACGATCGAGGCGGCGATGAAGATGATCGAAGGCTCGGCCCGCTCGATGGGCCTTCAGGTGGTGGAGGGCTGAGCGATGGCGCATCACGGCAAGCGAGTTCTCAAAGGCCGCGAGTCGGTCGAGCGGACCAGGCTTTACAAGCTCGAGGAGGCGGTCAAGCTCGTCAAATCCGGCGCTACCGCCAAGTTCGACGAGACGGTCGAGCTGTCGCTCAACCTCGGCGTCGATCCCAAGCACGCCGACCAGATGGTGCGCGGCGTCGTCAATCTGCCGAACGGCACCGGGCGCACGCTGCGGGTCGGGGTCTTCGCGCGCGGGGCCAAGGCCGACGAAGCGCGCGAGGCTGGCGCCGAGGTGGTCGGGGCCGAGGACCTTGTCGCCCAGGTCCAGGCCGGCGAAATCAATTTCGACCGCTGCATCGCCACTCCCGACATGATGCCGCTGGTCGGCCGCCTCGGCAAGGTGCTGGGCCCGCGGGGCCTGATGCCGAACCCGAAGGTCGGCACGGTGACGATGGACGTCAAGGCCGCGGTTCAGGCCTCGAAGGGCGGGGCGGTCGAATTCCGGGCCGAGAAGGCCGGCATCGTGCAAGGCTCGGTCGGCAAGGCCTCGTTCGGCGACGACAAGCTCGCCGAGAACATCCGCGCGTTCGTCGATGCAGTGAATCGGGCGAAGCCCCCGGGCGCCAAGGGCCACTATCTTCTGCGCGCCGCCGTCTCCTCGACGATGGGGCCGGGCGTCAGGCTCGATCTCGCGACGCTCCAGACGGCGGGCGCGGCGGCGGAGTAAGCGCCGCCCTTGCCCTCGCCCCCAATCCCTCTCCCGAAGGGCGAGGGGAGCGCATCGCCTCTGCCGATCGACGACGTGCTGCCGACGCTGCGCTCGGCGCTCGCAACTCATACGCGCGCCGTCCTGGTCGCCCCACCCGGCGCCGGCAAGACGACGCGCGCCCCGCTCGCGCTCCTCGACGAACCCTGGGCCATGGGCAAGCGCCTCATTTTGCTCGAGCCACGCCGTCTCGCCGCCCGCGCCGCCGCCGCCCGAATGGCGGCGACGCTCAACGAAAAGGTCGGGGAGACGATCGGCCTGCGCGTGCGGCTGACGAGTCTTGTTTCGAAGCGCACGCGCATCGAGGTCGTCACCGAGGGCGTGTTCACGCGGCAAATCCTCGACGATCCGGCGCTCGAGGGCGTCGCGGCCGTCCTGTTCGACGAATTCCACGAGCGCTCGCTCGACGCCGATCTTGGCCTCGCGCTCGCGCTCGACGCTCAGGGCGCCTTGCACGAGGACCTTCGGCTCCTCGTCATGTCGGCGACGCTCGACGGCGCGCGGGTGCGCGCGCTCCTTGGCGATGCCCCGCTGATCGAAAGCCAAGGCCGCGCCTATCCTGTTCTGACACGCTATGTCGGCCGGACCCCAAGCGCCCGCATCGAGGACGAGGTCGCGCGCGTCACGCTCGACGCGCTCGCAAGCGAAAGCGGCTCGATCCTCGTCTTCCTGCCGGGGCAAGGCGAAATCCGGCGCGTCGCCGAGACCTTGCGGGCGCGCGTCAAGCGCCCGGATGTCGACATCGCACCGCTCTATGGGGCCCTCGACGCCCGCGCGCAGGACCTCGCCATCGCGCCTTCGCCGAAGGGCCGGCGCAAGATCGTCCTCGCGACCTCGATCGCCGAGACGTCGCTCACGATTGAAGGCGTGCGGGTCGTCGTCGACTGCGGGCTCATGCGGGTTCCCCTCTATGAGCCTGACGTCGGCCTGACGCGCCTCGAAACAGTTCGCGTGAGCAGGGCCAACGCCGACCAGCGGCGCGGGCGCGCGGGCCGCACGGAGCCCGGCGTCTGCTATCGGCTATGGGAAGAGGCCGCGAACGGCGGCCTTCGGCCATACGCCGCGCCGGAAATCCTCTCCGCCGACCTCTCGGGCTTGATGCTCGACTGCGCCCTTTGGGGCGTCGCCGATCCGGGCGGACTCGCCTTCCTCGATCCGCCCCCGCGCGGCGCGCTGAACGAGGCGCGCGCGCTTCTGACCGCGATCGGCGCCCTCGACGGCGAGGGCGCCATTACCCGCGAAGGCCGCGCGATCGCGAGCCTCGCGCTTCCGCCGCGCCTTGCGCGCATGGTCGTCGACGCGGCGCGGGCGGGCGAAGCGAGGGCGGCGAGCGAAGTCGCGATCGTGCTGACCGAGCGTGGGCTCGGGGGCGATGCTGTCGATCTCGTGGCCCGCATCGAAGGCTTCCGCCGCGACCGCTCGCAGCGCGCGGAGGACGCGCGACGCCTCGCGCGCGGGTTGGCGGCGCGGGTGGAAGCCCTCACCCCCGACCCCTCTCCCGGAGGGAGAGGGGAGGCGCGCCCCGGGTCGCCCCGAGCATCAGCAGGCGCGCTGCTCGCCTCCGCCTATCCCGACCGCATCGCCATGAGTCGCGGCAAGCGCGGCGAATTCCTCATGGCCAACGGCCGCGCGGCGGCGCTCGAGGCGCACGAACAACTCGCCGGCGAGCCGTTCCTGGCCATTGGCGAAATCGCCGGCCGCGCCGCCTCGGCGCGCATCCTCCTGGCCGCCGCGCTCACGCTCGATGACATCGAGCAGATCGCGGGCGCGTCCATCGAAACGCAGGACGAGCTCGCCTTCGACCGCGCCTCCGAGTCCTTGCGGGCGCGCCGGCGCCGGCGCCTCGGCGCGCTCATTCTCGCCGAGCAGACGCTGGCCATCGCGGCCGACGACGAAGCCGCGCTTGCGCTGGCTCGCGGCGTTCTCTCGCTCGGGGTTAACCGCCTGCCGTGGACGAAGGCGCTCAAGCAGCGGCGGGATCGTGTGATGTTTCTCCGTCGCGCCGAGGGCGAGGCGTGGCCCGACCTTTCGGACCAGGCGCTCGCCGATCCCGCCTGGCTTCAGCCCTTCCTCCTCGGCAAAACGAAGCTCGACGACGTCGGCGCCGATGATCTCGAAAGCGCGCTCGGCGCGATGCTGCCCTGGGAGATTGCGCGGCGCCTCGACGACGAGGCGCCGGCCCATTTTAAGGCGCCGACCGGAACCTTAGCGCCGATCGATTACGAATCGGATGGCGGGCCCTCGATCGCCCTGCGCGTCCAGGAGCTGTTCGGGCTCGCCGAGCATCCTTCGCTCGTGGGCGGGCGCATTCCGCTCACCCTCCATCTGCTCTCGCCCGCCAACCGCCCAATTCAGATCACCCGCGACCTGCCCGGCTTCTGGCGCGGCTCCTGGGCCGCGGTGCGCGCCGACCTTCGCGGCCGCTATCCCCGCCATTTCTGGCCGGAGGACCCGGCTTCCGCCACGCCGACCGCGAGAGCCAAGCCAAGGGGGACGTGAGGCGTGCCGGCGGCCGATCAGGCGGCAATAGCCTTGAAGGGCTTGATCCTGGCGATCGCTTTCGCTGACCGGCGTTTGGCCTCGAGCATGTCGAAAGCGTTCTGCAGCCGCAGGAAGTAGCCCTCTGAAAGACCGAAGAATCGACAGAGCCGCAGATCGGTATCGGCGGTGACGCTGCGCGCGCCGGCGACGATCGCGTGAATGCGGTTCGGCGGAACGCCGATGGCATGCGCGAGCCGGTTCTGGCTGAGACCCGCCGCCTCCAAGAACTCATGCTTGAGAATATCGCCCGGATGGGGGTTCTTGAGCGCAGTCATCTTGGCCTCTCAGTGATAATCGACGATCTCGACGTCATGCGCCTCGCCCTCAGACCATCGAAAGCAGATACGCCACTGGTCGTTGACGCGAATGCTCCACTGTCCCGCACGATCCGCTGTCAGAGCCTCCAAATGGTTGCCGGGCGGATTGCGCAGGTCCTCCAAAGTGAGCGAAGCATCAAGCTGGCGCAATTTGCGCAGGGCGCGATTCTGGACGTCGCCTGGAAACTTGCGGCTTTGAAGGCCCCGCCAGATCCGCTCGGTCTCCTTGCTGCGAAACGAGCGGATCACCACCCGGCCCTATGGTACGTGAGACGTATCAAGGATCACACGCTGCGTCAATCCCACCGGTGGCCTCGACGCCTTCGTCGAGCAGACGCGGCGCCGACCGAGGGTCAAGCCGGGGTCACGCGCACCGGAAGCCGCGTCCAGCCCCGTAGTGTGTTGTTGAAGAGCGGCGCGGGCTCGCCGTCCGGCTCGATTCTGGCGAAGGCGCGCGCGAACGCAGCCAGCAGCGTCTCGCCTTCGAGGCGCGCCAGCAACTGGCCGACGCACATATGGACGCCGGCGCCAAAGGCGACGTGGCCTGCGGTCGGACGGTCGATGTCGTAGTGGTCGGGATCGGGCCATTTGCGCGGATCGCGGTTGGCGGCGCCGAGCAGCATCAGCACTTTCTCGCCCTCAGGGATTGTCGCGTAGCCGATCTCAACTTCCCGCGTCGTGGTTCGGAAGAAGGTCTGCACCGGAGTCTCCAGCCTCAGCGCCTCCTCGAACGCGGCGCGGGCCTTCGCCGGATCGGCGCGCAGCGCTGCATACTCTCCGGGATTGAGCGCGAGCTGCCGCATCGCCGCGCCGAGGCCGTGAACGGTCGTGTCGAAGCCGGCGCTGAGCAGCGACCGGACCAGGAGCTCGGCCTCCTGCCGCGTCACTTCGCCCGCATCCGCCCCCGCGTGGACCATCGCGCCGATGCCATCGTCGGCGAGC
>DATNBG010000285.1:0-2258 GCA_035572075.1 Roseiarcus sp.
CGGCGGCCCTCGCTGACGGCGGCGTAAAGATCGTCGTTCGGAGCGGGCGCCCCGAACTCGGCCGCATAGGCTTGGCGGAAGCGCTTGATCGAGTCGGTCGTCAGCCGCGCTTCGCTCATCGGCACCAGATCGAGCGAGCGCTGCTGCGCGGTCGAGCGCTGGGTCTCGGGATCGAAGGCGCGGATCGATTCGAGGGTGTCGCCGAAGAAATCGAGCCGGATCGGCGCCGCGGCGCCCGGCGGGAAGAGATCGAGAATGCCGCCGCGCGAGGCGTAATCGCCCACGTCGCGGACAATGCTGGCGCGGGCGTAGCCGTTGGCCTCGAGCCAGCGCGCGAGGTCTTCCATCCTGACGCTGTTGCCGGGCGCCGCCGAGAAAGCGGCCGAGGCGATGAAGGCGAGCGGGGGAACGCGCTGGGTCAGCGCGTTGACCGCGGCGACGAGAATGCGCGGCCGCTCGACGGCGCCCTTGCTGCGCGCCAGCCGCGCCAGCACCGTCATGCGTTCAGCCGAAATCGCGGCGTTGGGCGAGACGCGATCGTAGGGCTGGCAGTCCCAGGACGGAAAATGCAGGACCTCGATCTCAGGCGCGGCGAAGCCCAGCGCGTCGATGAAGGCCTGGGCCCGCAGGCCATCGCGGGCGACAAAGACGAGCGTGACGGCGCGGCGCTCCCCGTCTTTCGCCAGCGCGCGGACGAGTTCCGCCGCGACGAAGGCGTCGTAGCCCTCGGGCGCGCGCGCGAGCGTGACGGCGCCGCCCTCCTCGAGGCGGCGAAGCGCGGGAGAAAGAAGGCTCACGGCGCCTCGTCGAGGCGCTTTTGCGCTTGGCGCAAGCGGGCTAACAGGGGAGTCAGGAATTCGCCCGGCGGCTCCTCGCCGCCGATGATCCAGGCGAAAGCCTGCGGGTCCGGGACATCGAGCAGGCGCTCGAACTCGGCAAGTTCGTCCTCGTTCATCGCCGGGAGATGCGCGTCGGCGAACCGGCCCATGATGAGGTCCATCTCGCGGATTCCGCGGCGCCAGGCGCGAAACAGAATCCGCCGCCGCCGCTCATCGAGCGCTGCGCTGCTGAGGGCGGAGCCGGACATCAAGCGCCTTTCCTGCTGCTCGTGCATGCTGTCTCAATCTGGCGACAGGAGGAATCGTTCCTGGCTAACCGCCCCATCCAATCGCTGGAAGTCTGCTGAGCCGCGCGCGCCCGCGCTTATATCGGCAGGAGCGCGTGCTGTCAGCCCACGGTCAATAGCCCAGGCCGGAGCTGATGTCATAATTTGCACAATTCGTGGTATAGTCCCACGCCTTCCGGCGAGGAGCCCTGCGCATGAACGTGTCGATCGGAGAGCGATGGGAAGGTTTCGTCGAACGCATTGTCAAGAGCGGGCGTTATGGCTCGGCGAGCGAAGTCGTGCGCGAGGGGCTGCGTCTCGTCGAGGAGCGCGAAGCGAAGCTCGCGGCGCTCCGTAAGAAGATCGAGGCGTCGATCGCAGCCGGCGGCGAGGTTTCGGACGACGAACTCGATGCGGCCATCGCCGCCAAGGCCATGGAGTTGCGGGCGAGAGGCGATGGCCCGTGAGGCGGGCGACGTTCCTCGCTTCCGTACGCGCCGATCTTCTCGAAATTCTTGGCTATGTTGCCGAAAAGAGCGGCAGCGTCGCCGCCGCAGAGGTCTTCGCGAGGGATCTGCGCGGGCAGTGTCACAAGCTGGCTGCGCTCGAAGCTACGGTAGGCAGGGCCGCGACCCGAGCTGCGCTCCGACGTTCGCAGCTTTCCGTTCAAGGGTTATGTGATCTTCTTCCGCTATCATGCGGGGCGCTTCGAGGTGGTCAACATCCTCGAGGGTCATCGCGATGTTGAGGGTTTCTTCGGCGACAAGGACAAGCGCTGAGCGCTATCCTCATCCACTCGCCCGCCGGAGCGGCTTCGTCGGCAGAATGATGTCGCCCAGCCCCAGCCAGGCGGCGAGCGCGGCCAGTTCCTCGCGGATCGCATCCATGGCGTCCGAGGGGGCGTGCGCCTCCATGTGCACGGCATGAGCGATGAGCCGTCCGGCCTGGCGGTCGGCCTTGAGATCGAGCCGGGCGACGAGCCGGTCGCCGAGCAGGAAGGGAAGGACATAGTAGCCGTGCTGGCGCTTGTCGGCGGGTGTGTAGATTTCGATCCGATAATGGAAGTCGAAAAGCCGCAGCGCGCGGGAACGCTCCCAGACGAGCGGATCAAACGGCGCAAGAACGGCCCGCGCCGAGACGCGGCGCGGACTCC
>DATNBG010000286.1:0-2012 GCA_035572075.1 Roseiarcus sp.
GGAAAGCGACGATGACAGGGAGCAACTGAGGCTCGCGACGGAGACCGCACGCCGCCTGCTCGCCGATTCCGGCCGGTATCGCCTCGTTGACGTCAGCGGCGCCGACACGGCGGAGGCGAAGGCGCATAGTCTGCACAAATGCGATGGTTGCGACGCGGCGATCGCCCGCAAACTCGGCGCCGATCAATCCCTGCTCGGGATCGTCAACCGGGTCAGTCGGATGGAGTACGGCGTCACATTCCAACTGCGAGACGCGCGAACCGGCGCGCTCATTTCCGTCGAGCGGACCGACCTGCGCATGGGCGCCAACTACTCCTGGAACCGGGGCGCCGCGTGGCTCATCAAGAACCGGTTGCTGGAGAAGCAAGCTCAGCAATGAGCGCCCTGGCCAAGCCGGCGCCAGCGATCCGTGGATAGCGGGGGCTGCGGCGCTGCGCGCCCCCGGCCGATTTGCTAGGGTTGAGGCGATGGACGCCTCGAGCGACAGCCCCCATTCCGACGCCGGCGCGCGCCTCACGCCGATGATGGCGCAATATTTCGAGATCAAGGCGGCCAATCCTGACTGCTTGCTGTTCTATCGGATGGGGGATTTCTACGAGCTGTTTTTCGACGACGCGGAGGTCGCGAGCCGGGCGCTCGGAATCGTTCTCACCAAGCGTGGCAAGCACGAGGGCGAAGACATCCGCATGTGCGGCGTGCCGATCGAGCGCGCCGACGACTACCTCAACCGGCTGATCGCGCTCGGCCATCGAGTGGCCGTTTGCGAGCAGCTCGAAGACCCGGCGGAAGCGAAGAAGCGAGGCGGAAAGTCGGTCGTCAAGCGCGACGTCGTGCGGCTGGTGACGCCCGGCACGATCACCGAGGAGCGGCTGCTGGAGCCCGGGCGCTCGCGCCTCCTGGTCGCCGTCCAGAAAGTCCGCCCGAGCGAGGGACGGCAGGCGTACGGCCTTGCGGCCCTCGATCTGTCGACCGGCGCGTTCACGCTGAGCGAAACCGACGAAGCGGGCCTCGCCGCGGAGATCGCGCGCCTGGAGCCGGGCGAGGTCGTCGCGTCGCAGGCGGTCTGCGACGAGCGGCTGTTTTCGCAGATTGTCGCCGACATGCACGTTCCCTTAACCCCGCTCGCGCGCGACGGCGGCGACGCAGCGGCCGAGCGCCGGGTTTGCGAGTTCTATGGCGTCGATACCCTCGATGGGTTCGCCGCCTTCACCCGCGCCGAGATCGCCGCCGCCGCGCTCGCGCTCGCCTATGTCAAGCGCACCCAGCTCGAGGCCCGGCCCGCCCTTTCGGCCCCGACGCGGCGCGCGCGCGGCGCGAGCCTCGAAATCGACGCCGCAACCCGCGCCAACCTCGAGCTTACGCGAACCCTAAGTGGGGCGCGCGACGGCTCGCTGTTGGCGACGATCGATCTCACCGTAACTCCTGCCGGCGCTCGCCTGCTCGCCGAGCGGCTTGCCAGTCCGCTGACCGATCCCGAGGGCGTCAACCGGCGGCTCGATTCGCTCGATTTCCTGGTCGAGGCGGCGCCGATGCGCGACGCCTTGCGCCGGGCGCTCGCCCATGCGCCCGATTTCTTAAGGGCGCTTTCGCGCTTGAGCCTCGATCGCGGCGGTCCGCGCGACCTCGCCGCGATTCGCGACGGGCTCGCCGCCGCGGCGACGCTGGCCCGCATTCTTGAGGGCGCCCAAGGTCTCCCGTCCGAACTCCTTGGCGCCTATGCGCGGCTCAGCGCCGATTGCGCCGAACTCCACCACGATCTGGAAGCCACGCTCGCCGAGGATTTGCCGCTTCTCAAGCGCGACGGCGGGTTCGTACGCACGGGCGCGCTCATGGCGCTCGACGAGGCGCGAAGCCTACGCGACGAAAGCCGCCACGTGATCGCCGAACTGCAGGCGTCTTACGCCGACGAGGCGGGCGTCAGGCAGCTCAAGATCAAGCACAACAACTTTCTCGGTTACTTTATCGAGACCCCTCAAGCGGCGGGCGAGACGCTGCTCAAGCCCCCGCTCAAC
>DATNBG010000287.1:0-4293 GCA_035572075.1 Roseiarcus sp.
GCTCGAAGTGATCGGCGAAGCGGACACGCTGCAGCCTGACGTGTTCGGCCTCGTCGAGGCGGCGCGCATTCTTGTCGAGGATGGTTTCGAGGTCTTCCCCTACACGACCGAGGATCTCGTCGTCGCCGAGCGGCTGATCGAGGCGGGTTGCCGGGTGCTGATGCCCTGGGGCGCGCCGATCGGCTCCGGGAAGGGGCTCAACAATCTATTCGGCTTGAGGGCGCTGCGCGCGCATTTCCCCGAGATTCCGCTGATCGTCGACGCCGGCGTTGGCCTGCCGTCACATGCCGCAGCGGCGATGGAGCTCGGGTACGACGGGGTGCTCCTCAACACCGCCGTCGCCAAGGCGGGCGATCCGGTCATGATGGCGCGCGCCTTCGGGCTCAGCATCGAAGCTGGCCGCGCCGCATTCCTCGCCGGTCCCATGGCGCCGCGCGACATGGCCGCGCCGTCGACGCCGGTCGTGGGAAGAGCGGCGCTGACGTGAGCGCGACCGCCGCGCTCACCCCTGACCCGCGTCCCGGAGGGAGAGGGGGGACACTCGACCCCTTCTACCCCATCGTCGATAGCGCCTCTTGGGTCGCGCGGCTCGTGGGCGCAGGCGCGCGGTTCATCCAATTGCGGATCAAGGACAAGGATGAGGCTTGGGCGGCGCGCGAGACGCGCCAGGCGCTGTCGGCCTGCGCGAGATGCGGCGCGGCGTTGGTCGTCAACGACCACTGGCGCATTGCGATCGACGAGGGCTCGCCTTGGGTCCATCTCGGCCAGGGCGATCTGGATCATGCGGATGTCGGCGCCATCCGCAAAGCCGGTCTCAAGCTCGGCGTCTCGACCCATGATGACGCCGAGCTTGCGCGCGCGCTCGCGCTCGCGCCGGACTATGTCGCGCTGGGGCCGATCTATCCGACCCGTCTCAAGGCCATGGCCTTCGCGCCGCAGGGGCTTGAGCGCATCGGAACATGGAAGCGCCGCATCGGCTCAATCCCGCTGGTTGCGATCGGCGGGCTCAACGTCGAGAGGGCGAAGCTGTGCCTCGCCGCGGGAGCGGACATCGTCTCCGTGGTCACCGACATCACCCTCAACGCCGATCCTGAGGCGCGGACGCGCGAATGGATCGCGGCCACGCATCCGGCGTGACGGCCAGAACTCCGATCGCCCTGACCATTGCCGGCTCGGATTCGGGCGCCGGGGCGGGAATTCAGGCCGATCTCAGGACTTTCGCCGCGCTCGGCGTCCATGGCGCGAGCGTGGTGACCGCGCTCACCGCTCAGAATACGCGAGGGGTGCGGGCGATCCACTATCCCCCGCCGGAAACCGTTGGCGCACAGATCGAGGCGGTGCTCGAGGACTTCGCCGTCGCGGCGATCAAGATCGGCATGCTGGGCCGCGCGGAGATCGCCCGCGTCGTGGCGGAGCGACTCCCCTCTCCCCATAACCCGTCGAAAGGAGGCCCTATGGTCGGCCACCTTCGCCCGCAGCGAGACGGGAGGCGAGCCTTCATCATCTACGATCCGGTCATGATCGCCTCCTCTGGCGATTCATTGAGCGGTCCGGGTTTCGTGGAGGCGATCAGGTTGAGCTTGCTCCCGCTCGTCGACTGCCTGACCCCCAACCTCGCCGAGGCGGCCGCGCTGCTCGGCGAGCCGATAGCGCGGAGCGAAGCAGACATGGCGCGCCAGGGCGGGGCGCTCATGAAGCTCGGCCCGCGCGCGGTTCTGGTGAAGGGCGGCCATCTCGATGGCGGGGAGGCGATCGACATTCTGGTGACAGTGGACGGCGTTCGCCGTTTTGCGGCGCCGAAGCTCTCCTCCAAAAGCCTGCACGGGTCCGGCTGCACGCTGTCGAGCGCTATCGCGGCCAATGTCGTTCTCGGGGCGTCCTTGCCGGAGGCTGTCGCGGCGGCGAAGGCGTTCGTCCGCCAAGCGATCGAGCGAGGCCGCGGCGTCAGGCTAGGCGCAGGGCCCGGCCCGCTGATCCAGACCGGGCTGCGATCGAAACCCTGACGCATCCGATCGGTACTTGCACTATTGTGGGTGTTTGGGCGGGGGCGGGCATGCCGGGAAACTTCTACGAGACCATCCCAATTCTCGACAATTTTGTCGAGGCGGTAAGGGCTGACCATTATCAGCCGCTGCCGGACGATTGGGCCGTTGGCTTCGCCGACGTGGTCGGGTCGACCGATGCTGTCGCCAACGGCCGCTACAAAGCGGTGAACATGGTCGGCGCGGGCGTGATCGCGGCGGTGGTCAACGCGCTCGAGCGCCGGCCGTTTCCCTTCGTCTTCGGTGGCGACGGGGCGAGCTTTGCGGTGTCGGCCGCTGATGCGCCCGCCGCGAGCGGCGCGCTCTCGGCCATGGCCGCTTTCGCGCGCGAGGAATTCGGATTCGATCTCAGGGTCGCGACGATTCCGGTCGGCGAAATCCGCGCGGCGGGACGTGACGTGAGAGTCGCCCGGTACGCCGCCACGCCGCTTTGCGTTTATGCGATGTTCACGGGCGGCGGGCTTGCGTGGTTCGAGAATGAGGTCAAGCGCGGAGCCTATCGGCTGCCGGCCGCCAAGCCTGGGGCCCGCCCCGATCTCTCCGGCCTCTCCTGCCGATGGGGCGTCGCTCAGGCGAAGAACGGCGTTGTCCTGTCGCTTATCGTTGCGCCGCGCGGCGACGATCCGCGATTCGCGGCGCTGGTGGAGGAAATCGTCGAGCTGGCCCTCGCCACGCCCTCGAGCGACCGGCCCGTCACGCTCAAGAGCCTCAGGCCTGGCGATCCGGCCAAGGCGATCGGGCTGGAAACGGCGGTGTCCCGGCTGCCTCGGGCGCTCGCCTTTCTTTCGGCGGTCTACCACTATGTCGGCACACGGGTCTTCTTCGGGTTCGGGCTGCGCGGCCCGGGCGTTTCCGCCAGAATCTACAAGGCCGACCTCGTGGCGAACGCCGATTTTCGCAAGTTCGACGACGGCCTGCGCATGACGCTCGATTGCTCGGCCGAGCTCGCCGACCAACTCGAAGCCCGGCTTGCCGCGGCCGAGGACTACGCGAACTGGGGAACCTTCCGCCAGGAAGCCGCGCAGGTGACCTGCTTCACGCCTTCGGTCACTGAAAGGGGCCATGTCCATTTCGTTGACGGCGCCGGCGGAGGCTATACGATGGCCGCCAAGGCGATGAAGGCGCGTCGCGATGCGCTCGCGCCGACGGCGTGAGACCGGCGGATCGAAGGCCGTCAGAAGGAGGTGGCCCAATGCGCAGTGCACTCCGTTCCCTTGCGGCCGTCGCAGCCGCAGGCTTGACCACGGTGCTTGGCGTGCAGCGCGCGCAAGCCGATATCGCGCCGACGCAGCCGGCTGCGCTCGCGGTGCTCAATCTCGACTATGTCGACACGTCGGGCGAGCCGACCGATCAAACCGCGGCTCATCAACGCCGCGCGGCCGATTTTGTGCGCGCCTTGCAGCGTGACCTCTCGGCGAACGGCGAGTTCCACATCGTTCCGATGTCTTGCGGGTCCGAGCCGTGCGAGCCGGCGATGAACCCTTCCGAGCTGCAGAAGGCGGCGCGCGCCGCCGGCGTAAAGCTCGTTCTGCTTGGCGGCGTGCATAAGATGAGCACCCTGGTCGAGTGGGCGAAGATCCAGATCGCCGACGAGGAGCGGGGACAAATCGTCTTTGACCGGTTGCTGACGTTTCGCGGGGACACCGACGAGGCCTGGCAAAAGGCGGAATCTTTCATCGCGCGCGATGTTCTCCAATCCGCGCCGGCGTTCGACAAAGAGGCCGGCCCTGTTGCGCCGGTCAAACTTGCCGTCTTCGGTTTCGAGCTGGAGGATTTCAGCGGCGGCTCCGGAGTCATCCCGGAAAGCGACGATGACAGGGAGCAACTGAGGCTCGCGACGGAGACCGCGCGCCGGCTCATCGCCGAGTCCGGCCGGTATCGCCTCGTCGATGTCAGCGGCGCCGACGCCCCGGAGGCGAAGGCGCATAGTCTGCACACATGCGATGGCTGCGACGCCGCGATCGCCCGCAAGCTCGGCGCGGACCAATCCCTGCTCGGGATCGTCAACCGGGTCAGCCGGATGGAGTACGGCGTCACATTCCAGCTGCGCGACGCGCGGACGGGCAAGCTCCTCTCGGTCGAGCGGACCGACCTGCGCATGGGCGCGAATTACTCCTGGAACCGGGGCGCCGCGTGGCTCGTCAAGAACCGGTTGCTGGAGAAACAGGCTCAGCAATGAGCGCCCGGCCAAGCCGGCGCTAACGATCCGTGGATAGCGAGGGCGGCCGCGCTGCGCCTCCTCCGCCGATTT
>DATNBG010000288.1:0-2332 GCA_035572075.1 Roseiarcus sp.
CAATCTCATCACCGTGTTTCTGCTGTGCGGGCTCTGGCACGGGGCGAACTGGACCTTCGTCCTGTGGGGCGTCTGGCACGGCACCTTTCTGGTCATCGAGCGGCTGGGCTTGAGTCCCGTCCTTGCCCGCCTCGGAAAGCCGGCGCGCTGGGCTTACGCGCTTCTGGCCGTCATGGGCGGCTGGGTCCTGTTTCGCTCTCCCACTCTGGCCGATGCGATCGGCTACTACGGGAGTCTCGTCGGCGCACATGGGTTTCGCGAGATCAGCTTCGACATGCATGACGCGCTGAACGAGCGCGCGATCGTGACGCTGATCATCGGCTGCGTGCTGGCGGTTGCGCCGCGATGGCCGGCCAGATGGTCGGCGCCGTTCGTGGTCCGCGCGCCGGCGGACGTCGTCTTCACCTTCGCGCTGCTCATTTTCTCGATGATTACGGTCGCCGCCGGCGCCTATAGCCCGTTCCTCTATTTCCGCTTCTGAGCCTCAAAGCATCGGCAGCGGACGCGGACGGGAATCGAGCGGGAAGGCCGCGTCGATCGACGCGAGTTCCGCGTCGCTGAGAGTGAGCGCGCCGGCGCCTGCGTTCTCCTCCGTGTGGTCGAGGTTCGCGGCCTTCGGGATCGCGAACACCGAGCCTCGCCGGGTCAGGAAGCGCAGCGCGACCTGCCGCGGTGTGGCGCCATGCCGGCCGGCGATTTCGCCAAGTACTCGCCCGCCCTTGCTGCGGGGCGCGGGAAATCCGCCGGCCTGACCGAACGGGCTATAGGCGACCACCGCGACCCCGTTTCGCTCGCACCACGGGATCACGCCATGCTCGATCGCCCGCTCGCCGAGATGGTAGAGCACCTGGTTGCAGGCCGGATGGCCGGGCCCGGCGAGCGAATGGATTTCGTCGAGATCGTCCACATCGAAATTGCTGACGCCCCAAGAGAGGATCTTGCCCCCGGCGCGAAGTTTTTCGAAGGCCGCGACGGTGTCTTCGAGCGGATGCGACCCGCGCCAATGGAGGAGATAACAGTCGAGCCGGTCGGTCTTAAGGCGCTTGAGCGACCGCTCGCAAGCGGCAACCGTTCCGCTCAAGGAGGCGTTGTGCGGCAGCACCTTGGAGACCAGGAAGACCTCATCGCGCCGCCCGGCGATCGCTTGGCCAGTCAATTCCTCGGCTTTGCCGGAACCGTACATCTCCGCCGTATCGATATGGGTCATGCCGAGGTCGAGGCCGCGGCGCAAAGCCGCGATGGCGGTCGCGGCCTCCGCCTGCTCGATGTACCAGGTGCCCTGCCCGATGACCGCGACCTCGCGCTTCGTCGAGCCGAACGGACGACGCTCCATGGCCCTCTCCCCGCTATGCCCCGCTTTCGGCCTCGAAACCGATCAGCGCCGCCTGCGATAGTCGCCGTCGAAATCGCAGGCCGCCCCATGAAAGAAGTCGCAATTCTCGGTCTGCACCGCGACGCCCGATTTCGTGCGGCGGAGCGTGAGAACGCAGGTTCCGCCGTCGAAAGCGGCCTTGGCCTTCAGCGCGCCGCCGCCGGCTTCGCCGCGCGCCTCGACAAGCCCGCTGCAACCCTCCGTCCCGACGACAGCCGTGACGTCGACGCCGCCGCCGGCGCGCTTCTTGATCGTGAGCTCCTGCCGGTAGCTCCTGTCGCCCCCGGTATAGCGGCCCTCGAAGGCGAAAGCGCCATGCGCGGCGAGAGTCGCCGCGGACAGGATGGCGGACACCGCTGCTTTCAACATGAAGCCCCCTCCTGCGGTCCCGCTCTCGCTCATGGGCGGCGCCCCTCAGTCTCCCAAGATTAGCACAGGACCCTTTCAGGGTCGCTCGGGCGTCACGCAATCGAGGCGTTCGCGTGCGGTCTGCGGCGCCCCTGGTCGGGCGGGCCGCGCCGGGCTATGTAATACCTCGCGTTTCCGAGGTATTACCAGTCTGCAAAATGACGGTGAAGTGACGAGCAAGGGTCGAGTGACGATCCCGAAGCCGGTTCGTGACCGCCTTGGCATCAAGCCGGGCAGCAAGGTCGATTTTGGAGTCGCCGAGGACGGTCGCGCCTATCTGCGCCGCGTTGGCAAACACGCGGTCAAGCCGAGCCGCTTCGAGCGGATGCGAGGCACGGCGACAAGCGGGCTCACGACGGACGAGATCATGGCGCTGACCCGCAGCGAGGGCTGATGACGCTCGTCGATACGAACGTCCTTCTCGACATCGCGACGAACGACCCGAGCCTTCGAGCACATAGCGGACTTGGAGCTCTCTGCCGATCTCCTTCGCGTCGACATTTCTGTCTTTGTAAGTGAAGGCGGTGTTGCGCGCGATGACGAAGCTGCCGT
>DATNBG010000289.1:0-4603 GCA_035572075.1 Roseiarcus sp.
ATAGCTCGAGAGATGAAAGAACTCCACCTGCGGCTCGAGCCCCACCCGATGAAGGGCGCGCAGAAGGTCGGCGGCGAACATGAAGGAGCCCTTGAGGATGGCGACGACAAGCAAATCCTTCGGCTCCGCCGCCGCGATCTCGCGGGCGAGCGCTTCCGTCCGCTCGGCGATCGTCCGTTCGTCGTAGAGGACCTTGACCTGTCTTTCGCCGCTCATGGAGGAATCTCGGTGAACGTCCCCTTATTGCCCGGCTCGACGAATTTGACCAGAACGTCGCGAACCCCGGCCGGCGGCGCCGCCAGCCGGGCCCGGAACGGGGCGCGCGCGCGCGCCGCGAGGCTGGTTCTCGGCCCCCGCGCCGTCCAGATGTAGAGCTCGCGTCCGTCTTGCGCCCGCAAGGCCACGCTGAGAGCGGGCACGGGCGTTTCTCGGTCCCGCAGATTCGCAATCTCCCCGGTGACCACGAGCTCCTCCTGGCCTTGCGGGTCTTGCCGGGACGTCGCCTGAACGCCGGCGATCGACAGGCCGCGAAGATTGACCGGCATTCCGGCGAGCGCGTAAACCGCGGCCGTCGCGGGCGCAACGGAGACGATCGCCGCCCGCGCCGCGATCGCCATTGTCGAGGCGGCCGCGACGGCGACGAGGACCAGCGCCGGGGCTATCGCGCCAACGGCGCCCGGCGCTTCCATGACGGTTCGATCGCGATTGGCGCTGAACCTGTGGGCCTGAGACATGGCGTCTGACCTCGCTCATCCGACCGGGTGGCTGATGGTGGTATTTGGCTGGAAACACGGTTAAAGCCGCGTTAAGCGGCCCTCGCCGTCAGGGGAAACGCGGTTGCTCAGGTTCGAACACGTCGGCTTGCGTTACGGAATGGGACCGGAAGTGCTGGGCGACCTCAATTTTTCCGTCGAACCGCAGAGCTTTCAATTCCTCACCGGCCCGTCCGGCGCCGGCAAGACGACCCTCATGCGCCTCATGCTGCTCTCGCTTAAGCCGACGAGGGGAACGATCCGCGTCTTTGGCCGCGACGCCGCGACGCTGCGCAAGAATGACATGACGACGCTGAGACGGCGAATCGGCGCCGTCTTCCAGGACTTTCGCCTTCTCGACCATCTCAGCACTTATGAGAACGTGGCGCTGCCGTTGCGCGCGATGGGACGCGAGGAAAAAGACTATCGGGCGGAAGTGGTCGAGCTTTTGCGCTGGGTCGGTCTCGGCGACCGGATGGATGCGCCCCCGCCCGTCCTTTCGGGCGGCGAAAAGCAGCGCGCCGCGATCGCCCGCGCGCTGATCGTCCGCCCCGAGCTTCTGCTGGCGGACGAGCCGACCGGCAATGTCGATCCTCTCCTCGCGCGCCGGCTCTTGAGGCTGTTCGTCGAACTCCACCGGCTCGGAACCGCGGTGGTCATCGCCACCCATGATCTCCATCTCATGGACCAGTTCGGCTTCGCCCGCAGGCTCACGATTGGAGACGGCAAGCTGGCCGTGTTCGACGGATTGCCGTCATGAACGAACCGGCCGTCGGGCCCACCGCCGCCCGTGAACCGGAGACCGCGCTCAAAACCAATGCGCCGCTCATCCCTGGCGACTCGGTCGCCGGGCGCGCGCTGGTGGTGGTCATTGCGATCATGACCTTTCTCGCCTGCCTGACCGCGGGCTCGGCGCTGCTCGTCGCCGGCGCCTCGAAGGCGTGGCGCTCGGATGTATCGCGCGACGCTGTCATCCAGGTGAAGCCTGGGCCTCACGACGATGTCGAAAGCCTCGTGGCCAAGGCCGTCGCCGTCGCTGCAAAGGCGCCCGCGGTCGAGTCCGCTCACGCTTATTCGAAAGCCGAATCGGAAAAGCTTCTCGAGCCCTGGCTCGGCCAGGGCCTCGACCTGAGCGAGCTTCCCATCCCCCGGCTGATCCTCCTCAGGCTTAGAACCCCTGGCGCCGAGGACCTGACCGCGCTGCGCAAGGCTCTGGCCTCCGCGGTTCCTCAAGCCGCTCTCGACGACCGCCGGGTCTGGGCGGCGCGGCTTGGCGCGATGGCCCAGGCGATCGTCATTCTGGCGGCGGCTCTTTTCCTGCTGATGATCGTGGCGATGGGCACGGCGATCGGGTTCGCCACCCGCGGCGCGATGGCGGGCGCCCGCGAGATCGTCGAAGTGCTCCATCTCGTCGGGGCGTCGGACGCGTTCATCGCCGGCGAGTTCGAGACTCATTTCCGGGGCTTGGGGCTGCGCGGCGCGCTGATCGGCGGCGTTGCGGCGGCCGCCTTCTTCGGCGCCGCTTCGCTTCTCAGCTTGTCGTGGGCGCATTCGCCGGGCGGCGAGGAGATCGCCGCGATGTTCGGCTCTTTCGCGCTTCCGCCGTCCGGCTATCTCGCGCTTCTTGTGGTGTGCGGCGCCGTGACCCTGCTGACCGGCCTTCTCTCGCGCACAATCGTCATGCGCCATTTGCAGAGGCTGCAATAGGATGGCGGCCGTTTCTCCGGGCGGCCCCTCCCCGATGCTGGCCGCGCGATCGCTCATCTTCAACGCGCTGTTCTACCTGAACATGGTGGTTCTGATGATCGCCGGCCTGCCGACCTTGCTGTTCGGCCGGCGCGCTGTCTTTGCGCTTGCCCGGCTCTGGGGCTCGATTTCCGTCTGGCTTTTGGAGACGATCTGCGGGCTCAAGCTCGAATATCGCGGGGTCGAGAACATCCCCAAGGGCGCGGTCCTGATCGCGGCCAAGCATCAATCGTTCCTCGAGACCTTCGCGCTGCTCAAATACGCGCCCGACTTCGCCATCATCCTCAAGCGGCAACTCACCCGCGTTCCGCTGTTCGGCCTCTATCTCATCGTGTCCGAGCAGATCGCGATCGATCGCGCGCGGGGCAGGCAGGCGTTGCAGCAGATCGCCGGCGCCGCCAAGCCGGTGTTCGCCGCGGGACGGCAGGTGCTCATTTACCCGGAGGGAACGCGCCGCAGCCCCGGCGCTCCGCCGAAATACAAGCAGGGGGCCGCGGCCCTCTACGCCGAGACCGGAGTCCCCTGCCTGCCGGTCGCCGTCAATACGGGCCTCTTCTGGCGCCGGCGCGGCTTCCTGCGCCGGCCAGGCGTCGCGGTGATCGAATATCTGCCGGTCATCAAGCCAGGGCTCGACCGCGCCGAATTCGCCAACCGCCTGCAGTCGGCGATCGAGACGGCCTGCGACCGCCTCAACGCCGAAGCCATGGGCAACGACCCGTCGCTTGCCGCGGTCCTTGCGGAAGGGGCGAAGAGCGACGCGGAAACGCTGCGTCCGGCTTGACCGGGGCCTTGCTTTGTTCTATTAATGTTCCCGTAATAACCTTGGGCGGCGACACCATGCTGGCATGCGAAAGGGAGACGGCGGGATTCTGCGAGCAGCCAACGGCGCCGTGGATCGCCCTGGCGAGCGGCAGCAAGACGGGAGGCTCCTCGCTGGCCGCCCTGGCCGGCATGCCGATCTCGTCCCGATTCTGCTCGTGGAAGGGACGGTCGGGGCGGCGCTACGTGTTCTCCGTCTATCCGGCGCCGGCCTGTCCGGCCTTTTGCGACGCCATTCTGCTCGCCGCGGTGCGCGACGCGAAGGGGCGCCGCCGGGTCCTGTCGGTGCGCGAAACCGGCGCTTTTCCGGAGCCGGCGGTCGCAAGCGCGCGACGCGAACTCAAGGCCTTCGGGCCCGCGGCCGAGCTGCATCTCCATCTCCTGGCCACATCTCCCGAGGAACGGGCGGCGGCGGTCGCCGATCTTGTGGTCGTCGAGACCTGATAGGAGATTCGGTCGACGGGATCGCCGTTCCCGATGGCGGCGAAAGTGGGGGATCGAGCGCCAGGCGCCCGAAAAAACGACAATGTCTTGACAAACCGGCTGGCCCTAGGTACTGTTTTTCAGAAGGCCACGGTGGGCGCGGCTCTTCCACCGGTCGCATGCCTCAAGGGCCGTGCAAAGCACGGCGTCTCGAACGATGGCGTCCTTTGGGACACGCCCATTCCTTGAGGGGCAGGGCGGAAAGTGGCTGGGGATTGCGCGGCGAAACGAAAAACGGAGCTAAGTCATTGAAAATACACAACCTGTGAATCTCGGCGAAATGAAAACGAAGCTAAGCCTTTGAAAACAAACAATCCGGCGAAATGCCTGATTCGGCGCTCCTAACGATTCCAATGGCTTACGGCATGCCTGCGAAACGCTTCGTTTCGCTTGGCGAAATGAAAGGTTTCGTTTTCAGCTTTCAGCCTCCTCGAGGCGCGAAGCGAACGCCCCGGCGGGCGCCGTCAGCGACGCCGCCCCACAAATCGCATCGAGCTTGGGAGGTGCGAGAGAATCGTAAATGGCGCCGCAAGCCGTTGGAATCGCTCGAGATGGACTCGGAAATTGGCAGCCCGCCGGCTCGCAGGCCCGCCGAAGCCCCGGCGTCAGGCCCTCAGCCTGGCGCTCAGCCATTCAAGATCGCGATCCCGGATCCCGATGGCCTGGAGATGATCATGGGTTTCGAGGATATAGTCCACGTTGTCGCCTGACTGGCCCTGGCCCTCACGCACGATTTCGAGCATCGCCTCGCGGTCGAGCCGCCCCGCATATTGGCGGTGGAGCCGGTCGGCGACATAGGTCAA